>CAYSYY010000197.1:0-6860 GCA_964435265.1 uncultured Gemmatimonadota bacterium | reverse complement strand
CGCCTGGCTCACCTCCAGCTCCACCCCCAGGTTCCCGAGATCCAGAACGCCTTCGAGCGCCAGATCAGGGAGTGGCAGCGCCAGCAAACGGAGATGCAGACCCGCATCGAAACCCTGCAGACCGAACTGCGCACTCAGCAGCTCTCCATTCAGGGGCGCCGTACCAAGGAGACCGAGCTGGCCCAGCTCATGGAGGACATCCAGACCTTCCAGACCGAGGTCTGGACCACCGGAGGCCGGGCCGAGCAGAAAGAGGCCGAGCTCATGCAGCCGATCTTCGACGCCGTCGATGAGGTCATAAAGAGCCTCGCGGAAAGCGAGCGGTATGATCTGATCCTCGACGGTTCAGGGGGCGGACTGCTCTTCGGGCACCGCGACCTCGACTTGACCCGGACGGTTCTGGAGCGACTGGGCATCGAACCGCCCCCGGCACCGCCGCCGGGTGACGCGGAGAACGGGTGAGGTCGATCGATCTGAAAACAAGGGGCCGCCGGTCGAGACCGGCGGCTGACCGGTACCGACACCAGCACGGGAGCACAGTGTGAGGATCACTTTCCACGGAGGCACCAGGACGGTCACGGGTTCGAAACATCTTCTCGAGGTGAACGGCCGGAAGATCCTGCTCGAGTGCGGGCTCTTCCAGGGACGGCGCGAAGAGGCCCGGAAACGCAATCTGGAATTCCCCTTCGACACCCTCGCCGTGGACGCCGTCATTCTCTCCCACGCCCACATCGACCACTCCGGTGCGCTCCCGGCTCTGGCCCGGGCGGGCTACGAGGGTCCGATCTGGTGCACCCGCGCCACCGCTGATCTGCTCTCGGTCCTGCTGCGCGATTCGGCCGCGATCCACGAACGGGACATCTACCTGGTGAACAAGCACCGCCCCGCCGGAACGCCGCCCGTGGAACCGCTCTACACCATGAAGGACGTCGAGAAGACGCTCCCGCTGGTGCAGAGCACGGGGTATGACGAGCAGTTCATGGTGACAGGTGAAGTAAAAGCTATCTTCCGTGAAGCCGGCCATATACTGGGATCAGCTCAAGTACAGCTTGATATTGACGACCCGGCTGTGGAAGAGCCTCCTTTCAGGCTGGGCTTCACCGGGGACCTGGGACGCGATCACCTGCCGATCCTGCGAGATCCCTACCAGATGGATGGTCTGGACGCCCTGATCATCGAGAGTACCTACGGCGACCGCCTGCACGAGCGGGGGGAAGATCTAAAGACCAGACTGGCCGGAGTGGTGAAGCGCACCGTGGAGCGCGGGGGAAAGATCATCATCCCCGCCTTCGCGGTGGGGCGCACCCAGCGGGTCGTCTACCTGCTGCACGAACTCTTCAATGAGGGGCGTCTGCCGGTGGTGCCGATCTACGTCGATTCCCCGATGGCCAGCGAGGCCACCGAGGTGTACCGGCGCCACCCCGAATGTTTCGACACCGAGGCGATGAAGCGGCAGGAGGAGGGCGATATCCTGGGCTTCCGACGGCTGCGCTATGTCGGCAGTGTGGAGGAATCGAAGCGGCTCAACGAGATGCGCATCCCCTGTGTCATCATATCGGCTTCGGGTATGGCCGAGGCGGGACGCATCCTCCACCATCTCATCCACGGGGTCGAGGATCCGCGCAATACCATCCTCATCGTCGGGTACTGCGCTCCTTATACCCTGGGCCGGCGGCTCATGGAGCAGCAGCCGGTGGTGCATATCTTCGGCCGGGAGTACAAACTGCGGGCCGAGGTCGAGCACATCGGCGGGCTGTCCACTCACGCCGACCGCGATGATCTGCTCGGGTATGTGCGGGGAATGTCGTCACCGCCCCGTACCGTCTATGTGGTTCACGGGGACGAACCGCAGAGCCTGGCCTTCGCCGGCCATCTGCGAGGCGCCGGCTTCGACGCGGTCCAGGTTCCCCGCGAAGGGCAGAGTTTCGATCTCCTCACCGGGGTGCCGGTCGAGGATTGAGGCGGGACGGGAGGCGACGATGGATACGCGACAGACCGATCTCTACGACACGGGTGGGGGCGGGCACCCCGAGAAGGGGCAGTGGATCGAGGAGTTCATCCAGGGACGCACGGTGACCGGGATATTCGCGGTGGCCGAAGCGGGCAAGCGGCTCAAGAAGGACGGCTCCCCCTTCCTGCGGCTCGAACTGCAGGACCGGACCGGACGGATAGCAGCGGTGGCCTGGGAGCACGGACATCTGGCCGGGCGGCTGGAGACCGGTTCGATCGTGCGGATCACCGGGACGGTCGGCAGCTACCACGACCGCCCCCAGCTCACCATCTCCGATCTGCAGATCGTTACCACTGCGATGCCGGGCGAATTCTTCATGACGGCGAGCCGGGAGGGGCGCGAGGCGTTGCGGGCCCGCCTGGCCAAGGTGCGGGCCGGCATCACCGACCCGCTGCTCACCGAGCTGCTCGCACGCATCTTCGAAGGCGAAGGACTGCTCGAGCCCTGGCTCGGGGCGCCGGCGGCGAAGCTGCGGCATCAGGCCTACCTCGGCGGGCTGGCCGAGCACAGCCTGAACATGGCCGAACACGCCCGCTGGTGCGCCGGGTTCTATCCCGAGCTCAACGGCGACCTGCTGGTCACGGCGGCCCTGCTGCACGACCTCGGGAAGATTTTCGAGTATCGGGTGACGACCGTGATCGATTATTCAGATACGGGTCGCCTCGAGGGGCACGTGGTGATCGGAGACCGGCTCATCCGGCGGATCGCCGACGCGATCCCGGAATTCCCCGACGATCTGCGGATGCATCTGAGTCACCTGATCCTGAGCCATCAGGGCCGTAAGGAACACGGTTCACCGGTGGTACCGCAGACCCTCGAAGCGGTTGTGCTCTACGCGCTCGATCTGCTCGATTCCCGGGTGGCGGCGTACCGGGACATCAGGGACCGCCACCGGGGGGAGAACCGGACCTGGAGCGACTACGACCGCCTCGACGAACGCTTCTGGTATCTGGGGGAGAGCGGGGAGGGCGACGAGGACGCCTGACATCGGTGCGGTAGCTCGGAGCACCGCCATTGTGACGACAGCGAGAGGGAGCCGTTGTGGCAGATCCGGCAAGGCAGAACGCCCTGGTGGTGGTCGAATCACCGGCCAAGGCGCGCACCATTGAACGCTACCTGGGGGACGGATACACCGTACGCGCCAGCATGGGACACGTGCGCGACCTGCCGCAGAAGGATCTGGGGGTGGATCTGGAGGGGGGTACCTTCGAACCGAGGTACGTCTCGATCCGGTCGAAAGCGAAGGTCGTTTCAGCCCTGCGCTCGGCCGCCGAAGGGGCGGACACCATCTTCCTGGCCACCGACCCCGACCGCGAGGGGGAGGCGATCGCCTGGCACGTGGCCGTTCTCCTGGGCGGGAAGGACGCCCTGGACGGAGGACGCTTCCGGCGGCTGACCTTCAACGAGATCACCCGCTCGGCCGTCACCGCCTCGCTCGATGCGGCCGCGGTGCTCGATCTGTCGAAGGTCGAGGCCCAGAAAGCCCGCCGGGTGCTCGACCGCCTGGTGGGGTACCAGATCAGCCCGGTACTCTGGAAGGCGCTCTACCGGGGCCTCTCGGCCGGACGGGTGCAGAGCGTAGCGCTGCGCCTGATCTGCGAGCGCGAAGCCGGGATCGAAGCCTTTGATCCCGAGGAGTACTGGACCCTCGAGGCCCTCTTCGCCACCACCACCGAGACCGGCGAGGTCACCTATCCCGCCACTCTCGATAAAGTGGACGCCGAGAAGGTCCGGATCGGGACCGAGGCGGAAGCCCGTTCACTGGTCGAACAGGCCCGGGGTGAGAGCTACACCATCACCGGGATCGAGAAGAAGGCCCGTCGCCGCAATCCGCCCCCCCCGTTCATCACCAGTACGCTCCAGCAGGAGGCCGCCCGCAAGCTGCGTTTCTCGGCCAAGCGGACGATGAGCCTGGCCCAGCAGCTCTATGAGGGGATCGATATCCCCGGCGAGGGATCAACCGGCCTCATCACCTACATGAGGACCGATTCGGTGCGGACCGCCGAGTCGGCCAGGCAGGAGGCCCGCCGGCGCATCGAGCAGGAGTTCGGTCCCGCCTACCTCCCGGCCAGACCGCGGGTCTACCGCAGTGCCAAGGGCGCCCAGGACGCCCATGAGGCTATCCGGCCGACCGATCTGCGACGTCCGCCGGGCGCGGCGGCGGCTTTCCTCAACCGCGATCAGCTCCGTCTCTACGAGCTGATCTGGAAGCGTTTCCTCGCCTCGCAGATGAGCGCGGCGGAATACGAACAGACCACCGTGCTGACCGGGGGCGGGCCGTTTGAGTTCCGCAGCACCGGTTCGGTGGTGACCTTCCCCGGCTACCTGGCCGTCTACCGCGAGGGCAGCGACGAGGAGAACGGCCCCGGCGGGAACGGCGGGGCCGGAGACAGCGCGGGAGCCGGTGCCGGCGCCGGTGCCGGAGCGGACGGGACGGAGCGCGACGGAGAACTCCCGGCCGGTCTGCGGCAGGGCGCGGTGGCCGAGCTGCGCCGGCTCGAAGCCGAACAGCACTTCACCAAGCCGCCTGCCCGCTTCACCGAGGCCAGCCTGATCAAGGAACTCGAGGCCGACGGCATCGGGCGACCCTCCACCTACGCTCAGATCATCAGTGTGCTGCTCGACCGCCGCTACGTGGAGCGCGAGCGCGCTTCGCTCCGGCCGACCGAGCTCGGCCGGATCGTGAACGATCTGCTGGTCCAGCTCTTCCCCGATATCGTCCAGGTTGAGTTCACCGCCGGCATGGAGTCCGAACTCGATCGGATCGAGTCGGGGCAGGACGATTTCCGTGCCGTAATGCGGGAGTTCTACCGGCCTTTCTCCGAAGATCTCGAGAGGGTACCGGAACGCATCGAACCGATCATGGAGCAGATCCGGGCCGCGCTGATGGAACGCTGCGGGATCACCGAGGTGCCGGAGTGCCCCGACTGTGCCGGTTCGATGTACCTGCGCTTCGGCCGCAACGGCTGGTTCTGGACCTGCCGCAGCTGGCCGACCTGCAAGGGGACGGCGCCGCTGGTCTGTGCCGACGGGATCGAGCGCGGGGGCGAGACCGAGGCGGAGGAACCGCCGGTCGAGGTGAACTGCCCCGAGTGTGGCGCCGGGATGGTGATCAAGAAGGGCCGTTACGGCCGCTTCCTGGCCTGCAGCCGGTATCCCGACTGCAAGGGCTCGCGGCCGCTGCTGATCGGGGTGGACTGCCCCGAGTGCGGCCGGCCGCTGGCTGAGAAACGGACCCGGCGGGGGAAGATCTTCTACGGCTGCACCGGCTATCCGGGGTGCGATTACGCCCTCTGGGACCGCCCGTTGGCCCGGCCCTGTCCGACCTGCGGCCATCCCTTCCTACTCGAGAAGACGACGAAGAAGGAAGGCCACCACCTGGCCTGCCCGAAATGCCGGAGCGTGTACGAACCCGACGCTCTCGATGACGCCGGGACCGAGGAGTTGTCCTGACGCATTGCTCCGGTGATCCGGTGTCGTGCCGGCCGTCACGGTGAGGCAGGTTCGTCCGGCGTGTGCGAGAGCGATGCCTGAAGGAGTGCCGAGACCCCCGGTATGGAACCGACGATCCGCGAGCTGACCGCAGCCTTCGGCGAACACCTGACGGCGGTGCGGGGATTCTCGCCGCACACCGTGCGGGCGTACGTGCGCGATGTGAGGCAGTTCGCCGCCTGGGCCAGATCGACGCGCGGAACCGAACCCCGTCTCGAGGAAGTGGATCACGTCCTCATCCGCTCCTTCCTCGGCACCCTCCGGCGCCGCGGCTACGCTCCCCGCACGGTCGGACGCAAGCTCGCCAGCCTGCGCGCCTTCTGGCGCTGGCTGCGGGCGACCGGCCGGGTCGCCGAGGATCCGGCTGCGCTCCTGCGCACTCCCCGAACCCCCCGCCGCCTGCCCGCTTTCCTGACTCGCGAGGAGATGGCGGAAGCCCTGCAAACCCCGGACGCAGGCACTCCCGACGCTGCCAGCGCTTTCCAGGAGCGGCGGGCGCGCGCTCTCGTCGAGTTCCTCTATTCGACGGGAATCCGACTCAGCGAATTGACCGGCCTCGATTTCGACGGCGTGGACCGGGCCGAGAGGACCGTCCGGGTGCGCGGCAAGGGCGGCAAGGAACGGATCGTGCCGGTGGGGAGGGCGGCCCTGGTCGCCCTCGACGACTGGCTCGAGGCCCGCGCCGGACTCCTGCGCGAGAAGGGCCGGACGAACGAGCCCGCCCTCTGGATCAACCGTTCCGGGACGCGGTTGAGCGGGCGGGGGGTGCAGCGGATCGTGGGCCGGCGGCTGCGCCGGGTGAGCGAGCGCGCCCACCTCAGCCCGCATATCATCAGGCATTCCTTCGCCACGCACCTGCTCGAAGCGGGGGCCGATCTGAGGGCGGTCCAGGAGCTGCTGGGTCACGAGAGCCTTTCCACGACGCAGATATACACGCACCTTACCACCGACCGGCTCCGTGAGGTGTACCGGCAGGCCCACCCGCGAGCCGAGGGCGAATACGATCCGGAGAAATGACACGCCCGCCCTGACCGTCGGATAAGTGATCGGTCCGGTGGCGGGGACGCCCGGGAGATGCCGCCGCGACGCAGGTGCGGTGAGGACGACATCGACGACGGCGCACAGGAGAAGGACGGTACCGATGAGCAGAGAGAGAGAACGGGTGCGCGCCACCACCATCCTGGGTCTGGTGCGCGAGGGGCGGGCCGCCCTGGGCGGCGACGGGCAGGTCACCTTCGGCGAGACGATCATGAAACACGGCAGCGTGAAGATCCGCAGTCTCGGCGACGGCGCGGTGCTGGCCGGTTTCGCCGGCGCGGCGGCCGATGCGCTCACCCTCTTCGAACGCTTCGAGGAG
>CAYSYY010000196.1:6022-6911 GCA_964435265.1 uncultured Gemmatimonadota bacterium | reverse complement strand
GACAACCGCCTTCGTCCCGTCGGGAGTCAGCACCATATTGATGGCCCGCTGTTCGTACTCTTCGAGATTGAGGATGGCGTTGCGCACGTTTGTCTCAATCAAGCTTCGCGCCTCCTCGGCGTAGACATCGGTCCGCTGCAGGGAGTACTCGCTGGCCTGGATGCGCATGCGCCGCTCCCCCCAGTCCCAGATCGGCACCTCGGCCGCGACATTGACGGTGTAGCTGTTCCGCGGTTCGGTCCAGACACGACCGAAGGCCGGGTCCTGGGATTCACGCCCGTAGGTGAACTCCAGATCCATGCGGAAGGCATCCCGGCCCCGCGTCTCGGCCAGGTTGATCTCGCTCTCGCGGCGATCGATGGCGAGCAGGCGAAGGCGCGGCGCCAGCGAGTAGGCGTAGTCGAGAGCCCGCTCGAGATCGACCGCGACCGGCACGACGGTCAGGTCCGGGGCGACCACGATCGAATCGGTCAGAGCCAGCCGCAGGCTCTGTTTGACGTTCTCGGACCGCAGGCGGTAACTGCTGGCGGCCCGCTGACGCCGCTCCCGGGCGTTGGCCAGTTCGATCTGGATTTGTTCCAGCTCGATCGCCCGACCGGGATCGGCGGCCGTGATCTCGCGGGCCGTGGTGGTCGCGCTCTCCAGATTGCTGACGCTGGCCGCCGCCACCTCCCGCATCCAGGCATCTTCGAGCAGGTCGTAGTACTCATCGGAGAGGTCGTCGAGCATCTCGACGACATCATTCTGGTACTCGATCTCGGCGCTCTCCAGATCCATGCGCGCCTCCTCGAGGTCGAACTTCATCCGGTTCGGCTGGAACAGCGGCTGCTCGTAGGCAACGAAGTACCGGTTGTAGTACTGGATATCGGTCTCGTCGTTGAGCTGGGAG
>CAYSYY010000196.1:1247-6012 GCA_964435265.1 uncultured Gemmatimonadota bacterium | reverse complement strand
GGAGTAACGGTAGATCCGGTTGTTGAGCGAGAGGTAGCCGTTGGTGGGGTACCCGAAGAGGATCACCGGCTGGCGGATGCTCAGATCCATCTGCATCCGCCGGGTGTCCTCATGGACCAGCTCGTTCCGCTGCAGGGTCGAGTTCCATTTATAATCCGAGATCGCTTCGAACTCCGGGGCGAGGATGTCCATCTCGACCCGCGATTTCAGGCTGGCCTGTTCGGCCCGGAGCAGGCTGCGGGTGCGTTCGATCTCCAGTACGAGCCGGCGCACCTGGTAGCTGTCCCGCAGGCCCAGCTCGGCCATCCGCTCCAGCGTCAGTTCGATCACCTGTCCTCCGGCCTGGTTCACCCCCGGCGGTCGGGTCGGTGTCTGAGCCCGGATCGGACCGGGCGGCATCACGGCCGTCAGGAGGCACGCTCCGGTCAGGATGCAGGCCACCGTCAGGAGTCTCCGGTGCAGGTTCTCGATGCGGCTGAGTGCGATGATACGGGGTGCGAGGCGGGGGAGCGCATCCGCGTCCCCCCGGTCGGGGTTCGGTCTCGGAGCTGACATCTCGGTTCCTTCCCGGTAGCAGTTGTCAGACGGTTTCAGACGGTCCTCAGAAGGCAAAGCGCCAGACCAGCTTGCTGATGAGCGTGGTCTGTACAGGGCTCCAGATCGCATCTTCGGTTTCGGCCAGGTGATTGATCACCAGGAAGAGATCCGAGCCCGGTTCGGGGATCCAGTTGATCCGGAAGTTCAGGATCACTTCCTCGTCTTCGTTGTTCCATTGTCCGGCAACGGCGCCGAAGAGAACCGGGCTGAAGGCGAAATCGAGCCGCCCCCCCGCTTCGTCGACCCGGAGTTCCTCGCCGGAGAAGGTGATGGTATTGCGCTCGAAGTCGGCCCCCAGGCTCAGGAAACGATTCACCATCCAGGTGGCCGAAGCCGCCTGGAAGAACCTCCGGCCCAGGTAGAACTCGCCGCCGCCCAGCTCGACCGAGCCGGAGAGACGGCGGCCGCTGAAGCTCTCGAGGTCGGCCGCCCACCGGGTGAACCAGTAGGTGCCGGCCGGGATCTCCTCACCCTCCAGGATCTCGAAAGGCTCGGTGAGCCGTTCCGCCCGGCGCTGGAGGTTGAACTCCCTGCCGTCACCGCTCCGGGTGGTGAAGGCCAGTGGGACGCACGCGGCGTAGAACGACTCCAGCTCACCGGTCTCACCGTCGGTGTACCAGGAGATCTCGTACGGCTTGATCTCGATCTGCTGGATGAAGGGCAGGAACCGCGGGCGGGGGCAGATGGCCAGTTCCGAGGCGTAGCGCTCGAACGCCCCGCGCCGCATGAAGCCCACCTCGGGATTGAAGGCGGCCGCAGCGCCGGTCCAGGAGGCGCTGAACTCGATGAGGTCGTTCGGGTAGCTGAAGAAGAGCCGGTGGGCGAGTCCGAGTTCCGCGGCGGCGTCCGAGGTATGCGAGCCGGCCAGACTCAGGCCGGCCTCGAACTCCTTGTCTCCGAACAATTCCGAGGTCGCGAAGAGCAGGTCGGTTCCCAGGATGGTGTTGGTCCGGCCCGGCTCGATCCGGCCGACCGCCAGCAGGCCGATCGAGGATTCCTCCAGGACGTCCCGTTTCCAGCGCACCACGCCGAAGTTCGCGGCGGGCTCTGAACCCTCGGCCCTGGTCCGCAGGAGCATGGCCCCCAGGGTCGTCCCCTCGAACCTGCCCAGCAGGCGCGCTCCGCCGGTGATCGGGATCTCGGTCCGGTCGGCCGCCAGCCCGATCCGCCGGCTGTAGAACGGCCGGACGTCATCACCCAGCTCGAAGTCGAAGAACTCTTGTCCCTCGAGGAAGAACTGCCGCTTCTCGGGATAGTAGAGCGAGAAGCGGGTGAGGTTGACCTCCTCGCGGTCTGATTCCACCTGGGCGAAGTCGGGATTGACGGTCAGGTTGAGTTTGAGGTTCGAGTTGAAGAGATGGATGACATCCAGTCCCATATCCCTCATGCTGCTCCGGCCGTCCTCCTCCGTCCATTCCGCTCCCCCGACCAAGTGCGGTTTGACCTCGAGCAGGCTCTGGCTTCGGATGCCGCTCAGGCCGGTGAGGCTTCCGGCCTGGCTCACCCGATCCAGGTTGAAGTCCCGCGACCACCCCTGCCAGAACACCTGCTCGCGCTTGCGGCTGATATAGCGCTCGAAGTTGATCCCCCACCCCGCTTCCGCGTCGGGGCCGAAGCGCAGGGTCGAGAGGGGGATTCGGAGCTCGGCGAACCAGCCCTCGTAGGTGACCCGGGCTCGCGCCTCCCACACCCCGTCCCAGTCGCGGTTGACGGTGCTGCCGTTGTCCCTGACCAGGGCGTCGGCCCGCGCTCCGTTGGGATTGGTGACGAAGAGATAGCCGTTCCGGTCGTCGTTGAAGGTGTCGATGATGACCGCGAAGTTGTCCTCGGACCCCCAGCTGAAATCGCGCTGCATCCGGGTTGCGAGGATCCGCTCCGGTGAATCGTCATACCCCCAGAATCCGACATAGAGGGTGGTCTCGTCGAAGAGGATCGCGACCTCGGTGCGTTCGGTCGCAGGGCGGCCGAAGTCGAGTTCGCGCTGGGTGAAGTTGGTAATGTGCTGTGCTCCCTGCCAGGCCTCCTCGGTGAGCTGCCCGTCGATCCGCACCGGCTCATCGACGCGTCGGGCCTCGATGACCGCCGGTTCGCTCCGCTGGGCCCGGATGCTTCGGGCCGGGAAACCGGGCGCCAGAGCCGTGAAGACCGCTCCTGCGATGAGCATCCGGGCCAACCCGCGACATCGGGAGGCCACGGCAGAGCGGACGGTGTCCCGGGCCGGGCCGCGACACCGGGATGCCCCGGCGCGGCTGAGGGAGCAGGGCGAAGAGGCGACCATACGCGGCACTCTATCCCGGTGAGGCCGGCGGCAGCACGATCCGGAAACAGCTGCCGCTGCCCACGTCGCTCTCGACCTCGATCCGGCCGCCGTTGAGCACGATCGCTTGCTGCGCGATGGCCAGCCCCAGCCCCGCGCCCTGCGGACCGTCATCGGGCCGGCCCGTCACGCTGAAGAAGCGATCGAAGATGTGGTCGAGGTGCTCGGATGCGATCCCCCGGCCGTTATCCCGCACCTCGACCGCTCCCCCGCCCTGCGGTGATCGATCGACCACGACCCTGATACTCCCCCCGGGGGGAGTGTTCCGGATAGCGTTGTCGAGCAGGTTCAGCAGGGCCTGACGGATCATCTCGCGGTCGGCCGTGACCGCGATATCGGTCACGATTTCCAGTTTCAGGTCCTGAGCCTTCTCGTCGGCGAGAACACGCAGCCGCTCGACGGTCTCTCCGGCCATTTCCCCCAGACCGAACGGTTCGGGTACCGTGCGGAGCTGTCCCCCCTCGGCCCGGGTCAGGGTAAGCAGGTTCTCGACCAGGGCGCGGAGCCGGTCGGTCTCCTCGAGCATGCTGCCGATCAGATCCCGGTAGTCGTCCGGTCCGTCGCCTTCCTGCAGGCCGACCTCCCCCACGCTGCGCAGGGCCGTGAGCGGCGTGCGCAGGGCGTGCGAGGCTTCGGCCGTGAAGCGGCGGAGCTGCTCGAACGACCGCTCCAGCCGGGCCAGGGTAGCGTTGAAGACCGCGGCCAGACGCCCCAGCTCATCATCGGGATTCCCGACCGGCAGCCGCTCGGAGAGGTTCCGGGAGCCGATCCGCTCGGCCGCGGATGCCATGATCGCCACCGGCGCCAGGGCCCGGCGGGAGATCAGCCAGCCGCCCAGGGCCGCCAGCCCGAGCGAGAGCGGGAAGAGCAGCAGGAAGAGCCGCACGAACGACCGCAGAACCATGAGGGCTTCGGCTTCCACCGCCAGGGTGACCCGGAAGAATCCCGCCTCCTCCCGGAATTCCGATGCCTGCAGGAGATACAGGGTGTTATCCACCCCCTTCCACAGCCGGTGGGAACCCGGAAGCAGGTCGGCCGGGACCGCATCCAGTCCGTCTTCCCGCCATTCTTCGGTCACAAAGAAGAGTGAATCGCCACGCCGGATCCGGATCAGGGTCAGGACTCCGAGATCGGTGTATTCCTCCAGTTCATCGAGCAGCCAGGCCGGTGCCGGTTCGCCCTCTTCGAGTTCACCTTCCCGCAGTTCCGCTATGACCTCAGCGACCACCCCACCGTCGACCTCGAGCCGGGCCTGGAGCTGCTGCACGATCTTCTGGCGCAGCAGACCGTACAGCACGGCCGAGACCAGGAGCAGGATCAGGGCGAGCGCACCCGCATACCACAGGGTGAGACGTCCCCTGATGCTCGGCGGCCAGGTTTTCATGCCGGTTCCTCCCGCACCACGAACCCGACTCCCCGGACGGTATGGATGAGACGGGTGCCGAAGGGCTGATCCACTTTACGCCGCAGGCGGGCGATGTGGACGTCTATGACGTTGTCGATCGGGGTGGCCCGCTCGGTCTCCCTCCAGACCTCGCGGGTGAGCATCTCGCGCGAGACGATCCGACCGGCGTGGCGGAGCAGGTATTCGAGCAGGCTGAACTCCATCGGGGTGAGGTCGATCGGTTCCCCGCCGCGCATGACGTGCCGGGTGACGCTGTCGAACTCGAGATCGGCGAGCTGGAAGCGATGCCCTTCCTCGGGACGACCCCGGCGCAGCAGCGCCCGCACCCGGGCCAGGAGTTCGGGGAAGGCGAAGGGCTTGGTCAGGTAGTCGTCGGCGCCGGCGTCGAGTCCGATCACCCGGTCTTCGACCGTGTCGCGGGCGGTGAGGATCAGGACCGGCACCTT
>CAYSYY010000196.1:0-1237 GCA_964435265.1 uncultured Gemmatimonadota bacterium | reverse complement strand
CCTTGATCCCCCGCTCGCGCAGGATCCGCAGGATGGAGATCCCGTCCCGGGAGGGAAGCATCAGGTCGAGGATGATCAGATCGAAGGAATGCTCGAGCGCCAGGATGAGGCCTTCCTCGCCGGTCGCGGCCAGGGTTACGTCGTACTGCTCCGAGGCCAATCCCTCGCGCAGCGCGGCCGCGACCTTCGGTTCATCTTCGATAACGAGGATCTGCACGCTTCGTTGCCCTCTTGCGCGGATCTGACGGGCGGTGCGGTCAGGCCGGCCTCAAGTCCCTGCGGCAGCCGCACCGGCGTTGTGCATAAGGGCTTGAATAAGGGCAGGTACCGTTGCAGTCAACCTACTCTTTCCTGAAGATTTATTCAGGAAGATCCGGTCTCCGGAGCGGTTCCGCCCCCCGTGTGGGAACACGGCGGGGGTCCGGAGAGCCGGCCGGTGAGTATCCCCCGAAAGAGATTCCAATACAGATGGAGAACGGTGGGCGCCCAGATGGAACCGCTGCGGAGGAAAACCAGCCGTATATGGCAGCGGTCCCCAGGAGGGAAGCCAGCGCCAGGATAAGGGGCAGGGCCATCACCGCCGTCATCGGGCTCCGGCTGTGGAAGACTCCCCGGGCGATGAGCGTGACGCTCCACGACAGGACCAGCACCAGAATACTGAACAGGCGGATGCACCTGACTGTCCCACCTGTATTGGAAATGTCTCCCGCCACCCCTCTCATGTCCTCGCAGAACCGATAACAGGTCGGTTCAGGTGACCTTCATCCGCGCCCGGAACCGGCGGCGGGCTTTCCGGGCCCACTTCAGGAAGGAGCGGTAGCTATCCACTCCGCTCTCGATGGCCAGCCGGCCGTGCAGGGGCAGATCCGAGATCTCAGTGGCTGTGAAGTCATCCAGCTCGTCCACATAGGGAGCGAGCTCCCCGATCACCGCGTTCAGGAACTGCACCGTCGCCTCATCATCCAGCAGCTGCCCCATGAAGGCGAAACGGAGGGTAAGCTCTCTGGTGTTGTTGATCACGTCCTTCCGGGTCACCGGGCGCTCCAGCCACCGGCGGAGTGCCTGAGTTCCTTCTTTGGTCAGGTGATAGACCCGGCGCGGCCGCAGGGTATCGAGCTGCTCGGTCACGCCTTCGATCAGCCCGTCCTTCTCGAGCCGCTTCAGGGCCGGATAGATCGATCCCGGGCTGCTGCTGAAATGCTGCAGGTGGGATTCCGCGAACATCTTCCTCAGATCG
>CAYSYY010000195.1:0-6921 GCA_964435265.1 uncultured Gemmatimonadota bacterium | reverse complement strand
GGGCGGCTGCTGATCCACGCGCACCTGTTGCGTGAACGGGGGGATGGCATTGTTCGACAGGGGGACTGTGCTGTCAGCATTCGAGCGTTGAGCTGCATAACGGCGATCGATTTTGGGAGGCTGGCGGAACGGATGTCATCAGGGGAGTGACATCAGCCAATCAATTTTATACCGGTATGTCAAGAGCTTGCCTGTGCCGGGAGCAATCGTAATCTGCATGCGGGAACCGTTGTTATCCGCTTTCCGGGTATGTCATGGGAAGTCGTTCTCAGTCCGATCACGTTTCAGCTGGAGTCAGTCGCGATTGATGCAGGTGATCACTCTCGGTTTCTGACCCTCGCCAGCAGATCCGCGAGTTCGGTCACCTTCTCGGGATAGCGTTCGGCCAGGTTGTTCCGTTCGCCCAGATCTTCGACCAGATTGTAGAGTTGTGGCTCGGGATCGTTGCCGAGTTCGATGTTGGTGTAGCGACTGATGCGGGCTCCCTCGTGAGGCTCGATGTACTTCCAGCCGTCCTTGATGATCGACAACACGCCGGCCAGAGAATGTTCGATCACGTAAGCGCGGCTTTCGGTAGATCTCCCCAGCAGCGTCCTGAGCATGTCCTGGCTGTCGGGGCCGGCCTGGGGTGGCATCTCCTGACCGGCCAGAGTTGTCAGGCTTGCGAACAGGTCGATCTGGCTCATCAGGGCATCCGATTCCCCCGGCCTGATCCGGTCCGGCCAGCGTACGACGAACGGTACCCGCGTGCCGGCATCGAAGGCGCTGTACTTGCCGCCGCGCAGCGGTCCGGACGGCTTGTGGTCCTGCAGCAGTTCCACTGCCTGATCGCGATATCCGTCATCCACGACCGGTCCGTTGTCGCTCGTCAGAATGACGAGGGTATCATCGGCGAGCCCCAGCCGGTCCAGGGCGTTCAGGATCTCACCGACACCCCAGTCGAACTGCACGATGGCATCACCGCGGGCGCCCATGCCGCTTCGGCCGACGAACCGGCTGTGGGGAACGCGTGGGACATGGATGTCATGGGTCGCGAAGTACAGGAAGAAGGGTCGTGCCTGATTCTCTTCGAGGAAGTTCACGGCCCGGCCGGTGATCACGTCGGCCATATCCTCGTCCACCCAGCGCGCCGAGCGACCGCCGCTCATGTAGCCGATGCGGCTGATGCCGTTGATGATGGTCTGATCGTGACCGTGGCTGGGATGCATCGTGAGCAGTTCGGGATGATCGCGGCCGGTCGGTTCATCGAGGATGGGCTCGGAGAAGCTGACCCTGATCGGATCGGCGGGATCGAGTCCGACGATCCGGCGGTTCTCGATGTAGACACACGGCACCCGGTCGCCGGTGGCGGGGATCAGGAAGGCGTAGTCGAAGCCGATGTCCAGCGGGCCCGGCGCGATCTCGCCGTTCCAGTCCGGCCCCCCCTCCGATCCCAGACCCAGATGCCACTTGCCCACCACGCCGGTGGTGTAACCGGCGTTCTGCAGCACCAGCGGCAGGGTGACACGATCCGGTGTGATGATGGCCGCAGCATCACCGCGGGCGATGCCGGTACCGGGCCGGCGCCAGGCATACTCCCCGGTGAGCAGGGCGTAGCGGGAAGGGGTACAGGTAGCCGAACCGGCGTGGGCGTCGGTGAAGCGCAGGCCGTGTGCGGCCAGGCGATCGACATTCGGTGTCGCGACCCGGTGTGCCCCGTAACTGCTCACGTCGCCGTAGCCGAGGTCGTCGGCATAGATCAGAACGATATTGGGCCGGCGTTGGCGGCTCCGACTGCACCCCGTCGTGGCGGCGAAGAGGATGCCGGCCATGCCCGTGCCGGTCAGGTGAATGAAATCGCGGCGGTTGTAGCGGTTGTTCATTTATCGGATCCCGTTTGATTTCATTGGATTCCTGCATGGAGCCTGTCGGGCTCCCGACAGGTGCCCGCTGCAGAAATACATACCATAACTCGTCACGTCATACGAGAGGGACATACACCTGCGCGGGGATTCAGCAGAATAAAATCCTCGTACGGCCGGGAATAGATCCCGGATATATGCACCTGATCATGCCACCCCTTCCATCGGAGTGAAGCTGGTACGAGGGAGTTCTTTGAACATAACACGATCGAAACGATATATCCTGATCCGCCACTGGCCGGATGTTGTCAGCGTTCTAATGCCTGCCTATGTGCGGAATGGCATGAACGATGTCTTGGCACTTCTCACCGTGAACGATGTGTTGGCACTCATCAATTACTGCGTAGCCGACTCCCGTGCGAACATTGTCTGGAGGAAATCGGAGGCTTCGGTCGCCATGGTGCGGTAATCGCACGGTTCGCCGATCTCGGCGCAACGGAGCGGATGGTTGCCTTCCCACCACGCCAGATACTCTCTGGTCAGGCGGTGACACTTGTCGCGGGCGGCCCGGTTGCTGCCCTGCGTGGCATTGCAGAACAGACCGATCGACATGACTCCGCCGGTTACGAAACCACAGAGGTCTTTGCGCAGCATCCCACCGCCGAAGCCGACCGCGACCGCCACGACTTCCTCAGGCTTCTCCAGGTACTTGGCCGCACTCAGAAGCAGAGAGTCGGCCGACCAGAAACCCTGGCCCAGGTGCAGGGCGGTCAGGTCCTTCATGTTCGCGGCCTGGTCACCGGAAGCCATATGAAAGGATGCGAGATCGAGGACGGGGATAACACCGAGACAGGCGCACGTCCGTCCGAGGAAAGCTCTCCGATCGGTGGGCATGATCAGCCTCCCTTGTAGATTGAAGGTCTGGCCGTGGGAGACTCGCTCTCGCTATATAGAACGCAACGGGGTGGGGGGGAGTTACAGCAATCTCACCGTCAAGGAATCGGGAGGTGCGTACCGGCCGATAGCCCGTCCGGCCATATTCTGTGAACATCATCGGGAATAATCCCGTTTGTATGGAGGGTGATGCCGAGTCTCCACGGTGGTGAACGCAGTTCGCCATTGCAGCCGATCTGATCGCGAACTCAACAGGGGATGCAATGACGTATATCCGATGGAGTACCCGGACCGGGCGTTCGCCATCTGTGCTGTCCGTTCTTTCCGCTCGCCTGTCTGCTTTCCTCCCGACGGTTCCTTCGGGATTCGTCCTCACCGGGTGGTTACTGCTCTTCTCACCCCTCATCGTCTCAGCTCAGACTGACGGTTCCGGCGTCCTGCAGCCAGTGCGGATCGATTCCGCGCCGGTGCTCGATGGTGTCCTGGATGAAGAAGTCTGGACCGGGGTGCCGATCTGCTCCGAGGACTTCATCTCCTACTGGACGGTGTCGGGTGAGGTCCTGCCCTACCGCACCCGCGTGTGGGCGGCTTATGACGCCGACAATCTCTATTTCGCCTTCTCCTGCTCCGATCCCGAGCCCGGACAGATGACAACCTCGATCCGCAGCCGGGACAACATCTGGGAGGAGGACTGGGTCGGTCTCGGGCTCGACGCCGCCGGCAACGGGCAGGGCCTGTACCAGTTCTACGTCAATCCCAACGGCATCCAGGGGGATCGGCTGTATCTGGCTACGACCAGAACCGACGATGTGTCGGTTGACTGGGTGTGGTACTGCGGAGCCCGGATCGTTGACGACGGGTACACTGTCGAGATCAGGGTGCCCCTGAGGAGCTTCCGTTTCCAGAGCGGGGACGAGGTCCGGATGGGGGTGACCTTCATCCGGCGGATCAACCGGCTGAACCTCGAAGGGACCTGGCCCGAGGTCCCCGTCGGGCAGAGCCTTCTGGGGCACACGCAGACGATCGGCTATCGGGGACTGAACAGCCAGCGAAAGGTCGAGATTCTGCCCGCCTTCACGTCCGGTTCGATCCAGGACCGGCTCGATCCCGATCACTGGACGGCCATGGATACGGTCAATGAGGTCGGGATATCCATGAAATATAGCCTCACGTCATCACTGGCGGCTGAAGCGACCCTCAATCCCGATTTCAGTCAGGTCGAAAGCGACGCCTTCCAGATAGAGGTAAATCAGCGCTATCCCCTCTTCTTCACCGAGAAGCGCCCCTTCTTTATGGAATCAGGTAATCTCTTCAGCCTTTCCGGAACGAGCGAAGAGAGCAACATGCGGACCACCGTCCACACCCGGTACATCGTCGATCCGCAGTGGGGCGCCAAGCTCACCGGCGAGGTCGGTCGGACCACCTTCTCCCTGCTGGGCGCCGGGGATGAATCGGCTGGCCGGGAGTACGACGCCGGGTGCAATCCGTACCCCGGACAGAACGCTGATTTCCTGATCGGGCGATGGAAACGCTCACTGGGCGGTGAGAATTACACCGGCGTGCTCTACAGCGGTCGGGAGTGGGGGGGGAGCTACAACCGGGTCGCCGGGGCCGATCTATTCCTCCGGTTCGGGGAGTATCATTCCATCTCCAGCCATGTTCTCCACTCGATCACCCGTCAACCCGCGACCGATCAAGCCGTGAACGGGAACGTTTTCCACCTCACCTGGGATTATCGGTCACAACCACTCGAGACCCAGCTCATGCTCGAGCACTTCGATGACGATTTCGACATGGCGACAGCCTACTTCCGGCGTACGGGCTTCTCGCATCTCTACTACTACCTCTGCCCGCTCTTCTATCCCGATCCCGACGTCTTCCCCTATATCCGTCGGCTGCGCGTCTTCACCTACGGATTCTACCGGCATAACTGGGTGGACGAACTGAATGAGTACTTCACCCAGATCGTGATCAATCCGTTCATGGCCTGGAACGGCTGGTTCCGCGTCGACGCCAACCTCAACGGTGAGAGCTGGGGCGGCGTCGTCTATCACAAGCGGTTCTACCGGTTCTGGAGCGGGGTGCAGTTCACGCGGTGGCTGAACGTCCTCTCCGTTTTACGCATCGGCGATGCGATCTACTACGATCCGGTCGACCATTACAAAGGCGATTCAATTAACTGGCGCGTCCAGGTGACACTCCAACCGACCGGGAACTTCAACCAGTTCTTTTCCTACGTGTATGAGACGCTGGAGAATCCCGCCACGGGGCGGTGTGAGTACAATGTTCATGTCCTGCAGTCACGCACGACCTATCAGTTCAACGAGTACTTTTTCGTACGCGCGCTGCTCAACTACGACAGCCACCGCGGAGTGGTGTTGACCGACCTGCTGGCCTCGTTCACCCTGATACCGGGCACCGTCATGCATCTCGGGTACGGTTCGCTGCACGAGAACCTGGAATGGCGCGATGGCGGGTGGTTTGAGGACTCCGAAAACGGGACGTACTATCAGCGATCGCGGAGCATCTTCTTCAAGGCCAGTTACCTCTTCCGGTTGTAAAGAAAATGGCTCTCGTGATACTGACTCTTGTCCCAACGGTGTGAAACCGCCGTGGCCTCATATCTCCAGCAGCGGGATATAGTCGGCCCGGGCCAGACCCTGTTCGACGGCGGTGCGGGCCACGGCCCGGGCCACCTCTAGGTGGACCTCCCGTTCGAGCGGATTGGGTACCAGTGCATCCTCGGGGGCTTGCGTGGCGATGGCCCGGGCGGCCGCTACATACATCTCCTGGGTGAGCTGGGGAGCATCGGCTTCGAGCACGCCCCGGAAGATGCCGGGGAAGCCGAGCAGGTTGTTGACACTCTTGCCGTCGGCCGCGAAGGCGGCCCCGCGTTCCAGCGCGAGCTCGGGCTCGATCTCGGGATTGGGATTCGACAGGGCCAGGATGATCTGACCCTTTCGCACCATCTCGGGCCTGATCAGGCCGGGCACTCCGGTGGTGGCAATGACGATATCGCAGGTGGCCATGATCTCCGCCAGGTCTGACGGCCGCCCTCCGGCCGTTTCGAAGTGGGCCAGGGCATCTGCGGAGAGGTCGGCCCCCAGAACGGGATGGCCGGTCAGGTTCATGAGCATCCGGCCGATGGCATAACCGGCCGCTCCCAGGCCGATCTGCCCGATTGTGGCCTCTTCGAAACCGCTCTCCAGGCAGGTGGTCCGGCAGGCGCTGGTCAGGGCGGCCAGGGTCACGACCGCGGTGCCGTGCTGATCGTCGTGCATGACCGGGATACCGAGGCGCTCCACCAGCCGTTCCTCGATCTCGAAACAGCGCGGCGCGGAGATGTCCTCGAGCTGGATGGCGCCGAAGGTCGGGGCGATGTGTTCCACCGTCGCCACGATCTCATCGACGTCCCTGGTGTCGAGCAGGATGGGTATCCCTGAGAGCCCCACCAGGGTCTCCAGGAGCATCGCCTTGCCCTCCATGACCGGCATGCCGGCCACCGGGCCGATGTCTCCGAGTCCCAGGATGGCGGTGCCGTCGGTGACGATCGCCACCATGCGGTGGATCGAAGTGTACTGGCGGGCCAGGGTCGGATCCCCGGCTATCGCCCGGGATACACTGGCCACGCCGGGGGTGTAGACGCGGCGCAGGGTGTAGAGGGATTCGACCGGATAGCGACTGCGGGTGACGATCTTGCCGTCCTGGTGCAGCTCGAGTACCTCATCCCGTACGGCCAGGATGACCGTGCCGGGATTCACTTCCATGGCGGCCAGGGTGCGGGCGAGCTGCGCTTCGTCGTCGCAGTAGATGGTGATGTCGCGCACCATGGCCCGCAGGCTCTCCTTGATGAGCCTGATCTCGCCGACCTCGGCCCCCTGGTCGCCGACGGCGGTAAGCAGGGCGCCGAGGATCCCCGGTTTCTGGTCATTCCGGCAGCGGACGGTGCGGATGATCCGGTCTTCCCTCATGGGACCTTTCTCCTGGCGCGGGCGGTGGCTGTCGCCGGATCGAGATAATCCTCGATGCGCCGGCATCGTCCCGCATGATATATACAGGAGTGGGTATGCTCACAGCGGAAGAAACCGGTCCTCACCCGGCCTCCTTCTGATCAGGACGGTGCCCCGATGAACAGGAGCGTCCCCGGAGCGGAAATGCGAAACGCGGCGGCAGCCGCACTCCTGCT
>CAYSYY010000194.1:0-6951 GCA_964435265.1 uncultured Gemmatimonadota bacterium | reverse complement strand
GCTCGTGGTGACCGACATCTACCCGGCGCGGGAGGAACCGATCCCGGGGGTGACGGGGGAACTGGTGGCCCGGGCGGCCCGCGATCAGGGTCACCGTCACGTCCGGTACCTCCCCGACACCGGGCAGCTCCAGCCCTGGCTCACCGAAACCGTGAGACCGGGTGATCTGGTCATCACCATGGGAGCGGGGGATATCTGGCAGGTCGCCTGGGCTTTCGCCCGGCAGCTGGAAGCGAAGGGGGTGCGGGGATGACGCAGAGCCGGGCGTTGGCAGAGGTGCTGGGTCGCGAGCGGGTGGGGGAGATCCGCCTGCAGGAGCGGCTCGCCCAGGCCACCACCATGGGCGTCGGCGGCCCCTGCCGGGCCCTGGTCCGTCCCCCCGACCTCGAGAGTCTCGATCGGCTAATCCGCCTCCTCGGCGGTCTGGAGATGCCCTACCTCGCCCTGGGCGGGGGGAGCAACGTGCTCGTCGCCGACGAGGGCTTCGACGGTGTCATCGTCTCCACCGACGCTCTGCAGGAGTGGGAGGAAAGCGAGGCGCACCGGCTGCAGCTCGGCGCCGGTGTGAACACCGCGCGGCTGGTCCGCTGGGCGGCCGGCCGCGATCTCTCGGGGCTGGAGGGACTCGCGGGAGTGCCCGGCACGATCGGAGGCGCCTGCATCATGAACGCCGGCGGCCGCGGCGGCGACGTGAGCCGCGTGCTCGAGAGCGTCACCGTCGTGACCGCCCCGCCGGAGGTCCACACCGTCGAGGTGGCGGCCGAAGCGCTCCGGCTGGCCTACCGCTCCTCCTCGCTCCCTCCCGGCTCGGTGATCGGACGGGTGATCCTGCAGCTCGAGTCCGGGCACGAACCGGGGAGCGTGCAGGAGAAAATGCGGGAATGCCTGGAACGGCGGCACGCGACCCAGCCGAAAGGCTGCCGCAGCGCCGGCAGCACCTTCCGCAATCCCGAAGGGGATTACGCCGGCCGGCTGATCGAGGCGTGCGGGCTCAAGGGAGCCCGCGAGGGTGCGGCGCAGGTCAGCCACGTGCATGCGAATTTCATCGTGAATACGGGGGGGGCGACCGCACGTCAGGTCAGAACGCTCATCGAACGGGTGCGGGAGACGGTCCGGCGCCGAACGGGAGTGGCCCTCGAACTCGAGGTGGTCATGGTCGGTTTCCCCGGTGAGACGCTGCCGGCGATGGCCTGGGCACCGTCGGACCATCCCCTCTCCGGACGCCGGCGGCCTGATCCCGGCGAAGAGAGGCGGGCGGTATGACGGCGGGCCCGGTGCGCAGACGACCCCGCCGGCACGGCCGCCCGCTCCAGCGGCGCACCGCCTCGGCCCGCCGTACGACCGGGCGTCAGATCGCGGGGCGCCTGGGTGTCCTGACCGGCCTGGCGCTCCTGCTCACCGGTGTGGGCGTGTTCCTCCGGGCCGCCCTGACCGGGGTGTCGGGTGAGGCCTTCTTCACCGCCCGGGAGGTCCGCGTGGAGGGTACGCGTTTTCTGGACCCGGCCGAGCTGCTCGCCCTGGCCTGCCCGGACACGCTGCTCTCCGGCGAGATCGGATCGGCCGAACTTGCCCTGCTGGGGGAACGACTCACCGCCCACCCGCTGATCGAACGGGTGGCCGTGCACCGCTCCCTGCCGGCGGCGGTGGTGATCGAGGTCACCGAGCGGGTTCCGGTGGCCTTCCTCACCGGCCGTCCGATTGCCGGAGTCGATGCCGCGGGGCGGATACTGACCGGGCTGGAGCCGTCGCGGTACGGTGCGCTGCCTTTCATCACGGGCCTGCCGGAAGCGGCCGAAGCCCGCACCGAGGCGCTTGCGCGGAGCGTGGCGACCATCGCCGCGCTCGAGGCGGTCGCCCCCCGTCTGCTCGATACGGTCTCGGAAGTGCGACCGGGACCGGCCGGGGTGGTGTCGCTTGTTCTGAGCACCGACGCCGTCGTCGTCCGGCTGCCGCAGGACCGGTTGACCGACCTGCTGCCCCTGGTGGGCGCGCTGGTCGAGGAGGGGCGCCGGCGCCACGCCCCGCTGGCCGAAGTGGACCTGCGCTTTGACGGGACGGTCATTTTTCGAGACAGGAAAGGGGGCGGGTAGACCCATGGCCGGTCAGAACGTACTCGCCGGACTCGACATCGGCACCACCAAGATCGTAGCCCTGATCGCGGAACCCCAGGATGACGGGTCGCTGCGGGTCATCGGTGTCGGCGTGAGCCCGTCGCTCGGGCTGCGGCGCGGGGTGGTGGTGAACCTGGAGAAGACGATCCGCAGTATCGAGGACGCCCTCGACGCCGCCGAACGCCAGGCCGGGATCGAGATCGGGTCGGTCTTCGCCGGGATCGCGGGCGACCACATCCGCAGCATCAACTCCCGGGGCGTGATTGCGGTGAGCCGGAAGGGGAACGAGATCACCCAGGCGGATGTGGACCGCGTCATCGAGGCGGCCCGGGCGATCGCCCTGCCGATGGACCGCGAGATCATCCACGTGATCCCGCAGGAGTACATCGTGGACGACCAGCCCGGGATCAAGGACCCGGTCGGCATGGCGGGAGTCCGCCTGGAAGGGGAGATCCACATCATCACCGGGGCGGTTACCAGCGCGCAGAACATCTACAAGAGCGTACAGCGGGCCGGGGTGGAGGTCAGCGATCTGGTTCTGCAGCCGCTGGCGACCTCGTACGCGGTGCTGAGCGAGGACGAGAAGGAACTCGGCGTGGCGGTCCTGGATCTGGGCGGCGGAACGGCCGATCTGGCGGTCTTCTACGACGGCTCCATCCGCCACACGGCCGTGATCGGGCTGGGCGGGGAGAACGTCACCAACGACGTCGCCATCGGCCTGCGCACGCCGCGTGACCAGGCCGAGCGGATCAAGATCGAGCACGGCGTGAGCCTGCAGGCGATGGTGCAGGCCGATGAGATCATCGAGGTGCCCGGAGTGGGCGGGCGGGCGCCGCGGCAGGTATCCCGCGATGTGCTCGCGGCGATCATCGAGCCGCGTATGGAGGAGATCTTCGCGCTGACCCTGAGGGAGATGCAGCGCTCGGAGTTCATGGACCTGCTTACCACCGGACTGGTGCTGACCGGCGGCGGCGCCATGCTCGACGGAGCGGTTGAACTGGCCGAGCAGGTCTTCGACATGCCGGTCAAGCTCGGCCTGCCCTCCGGGATCGAGGGGCTTTCAGAAGAAGTGGCAACCCCCATGTTCGCGACCGCGGTGGGGTTGCTGCAGTACGCGGTCACAGAAGGTCAGGGACGGGGACGGGGATTCCGTACCACCGGCGGCGGGCTGTTCGACTCCGTACTCGCCCGGATGCGCCGGTGGATCGACGAGTTCTTCTAGAGCCGGTCGGGGTGTTGCTGCGACGGGCTCCGGGGAAGAAGGCATCAGGGGGAAATGGCAGTGTCACGAAAAGCGGGAGGTACACAGATGACATTGACGCTGGGACTGGCGAACGAAGGCGGCGCCATCATGAAAGTGATCGGCGTCGGCGGGGCTGGCGGCAACGCCGTGAACCGCATGATCAGTGCCGGCCTGTCGGGGGTGGAGTTCGTTGCGGTGAACACCGACTCACAGGCCCTGGACATCTGCAAGGCCGAGAACAAGGTCCAGATCGGTAACAGCCTGACCAAGGGGCTCGGCGCGGGGGCCAATCCCGAAACCGGACGCCGCGCCGCCGAGGAGGACCGCGATATCATCCACGATGTCGTGGCCGGGGCCGATATGGTCTTCGTCACCGGCGGCATGGGCGGCGGCACCGGCACCGGAGCCGCGCCGATCGTGGCCGAGGTCGCGAAGGAGCAGGGCGCGCTCACCGTGGCGGTCGTCACCAAGCCCTTCCAGTTCGAGGGGGTGAAGCGGTTCCAGCGGGCCGAGGAGGGGATCCGGAACCTGAAGGAATGCGTCGACACCCTCATCGTGATCCCCAACCAGCGGTTGCTGGCGATCACCAGCGCCGACACGCCGCTGACCGAGGCGTTCCGGATCGCCGACGACATCCTGCTGCACGCCACCCGCGGGATCAGCGACCTCATCACCGTCCCCGGTCTCATCAACCTGGACTTCGCCGACGTGCGCACGGTCATGATGGAGATGGGGGACGCACTCATGGGTACCGGCGAGGCCACGGGCGAGCACCGGGCCATGGAGGCAGCCACCCAGGCGATCTCGAGTCCGCTGCTCGAGGAGGTCTCGATCGAAGGTGCCACCGGCCTGCTGGTGAACATCACCGGCGGACCGAGCATGACGCTGACCGAGATCAACGAGGCGACGCTGATGGTGAACGAGGCGGCGGGGAGCGAGGCCAACGTGATCTTCGGCGCGGTGATCGACGACCGGATCGGCGACAAGCTGCGGGTGACCGTGATCGCCACCGGACTCGGCGGCTCCGGCGGGCGCAGGCGCGGCAAGCCGCTGCCCCCGCGGGAGGAAGAGGACACCGGCAAGGTCGTGGTCTTCCCGACCCAGGGACGGGATCACGCCGCCGAGATCCCGGCCCACCAGCGGGGGGCCGGGCTCTCCGCGATGACGGCGCGGGAGCAGATCGTAATCGAGAAGGGGAAGATCCAGTCGTTCACGCCCGACGATCTGGAGATCCCCACCTTCCTGCGCAAGCAGATGGACTGAGGACAGCGACTGACAGCGGCCGTCCGGTTGCCGGCGGCTCCGACCACCCGGGGTGTCCCCGACCGTCCTCCCGCGGACGGGGGCACCCCGCCGTTTTGCCTGCGCTCAGTCGTTTCTCAAAACGGTCGCCGGATCGGTTCGGATGGCTCGGAACGAGGGGAAGAGACAGGCCGACAGAGCCGCCAGGGTGACGACCGTCGTCACCCCGGCGAAGGTGACCGGGTCGGCAGCCGAGATCCCGAAAAGAAGACTGCGCAGGAGTCCGGTCAGCCCCAGGGCGATGACCATCCCGATCCCGATCCCGGTGATGATCATCGGCAGCGCTTCCCGTCCCACCGAGCGCAGGATATCGAGCCGACCCGCTCCCAGCGACATCCGGACCCCGAACTCCCGGGTCCGCTGGGAGACGGCATAGAACATGACGCCGTAGATGCCGATCACGGCCAGCAGCAGCGCCAGGGCGGCGAAGATCGAGATCAGAAGGCTCCGGAAGGCCGGCTGGGCGGTGGCCCCGGTGAGCAGCTCCTCCATGGTGGCCGTCCCGGTCACCGGCTGGTCGGCATCGACCCGGGCTATGACGTCCTGAACCGCCCGGGTGAGCAGGTGCGGGTCGCCGTCGGTGCGGATCACCAGGGCATTATAGGTGACCGGCATCTGGGCATAGGGGAGGTAGAGTTCGGCGTCGTCGCCGTCGACGAGGCCGTAGACTCTGACATCGTTGACCACCCCCACGATCTGCCGGACCACCGGCGGACCCTGTTCGGTGGCCCCCGGTTCCAGGGTGGCGAGGCTGACGCTGCGTCCCAGGACCTCGCCGTCGGGCAGGAGCTCTTCGACGAACCGCTCATTCACGATGGCGACCGGCGTGGCCCGTTCATCGTCGCTGTTCAGGAAGGAACGCCCCTGCCTGACCTCGATCCCCATGGTCCGGAAGTAGTCGGAACTGATCACCTGGATGTTGGGCGCCGAACCCCGGCGATCACTTTCCAGCGTCGGCACCCCGATGATCTCCGCCGGCAGGGCGAGGCTCGATCCCTGCAGGGGGAGAGTGCGGGTGATGGCGGCCGATTCCACCCCCGGGAGAGCCTCGAGATCAGACAGAACCTGGCGGTAGAAGGAGCGGATCCGGTCCGCATCGGCGTATTCGGGAGTCGGGAGGTTGAGCCGCATGGTCAACAGGTTCCCGCTCCTGAAACCGGTCTCGATCCTGTTGAGGTGTGCCAGCGTGCGGATCAGCAGGACCGATACGATCAGCAGAACCAGGGCGAGGGAGATCTCGGCGGTCACCTGGGCGCGCAGAAAGCGTCGCTGACGCCGGGTGCCGGATCCCGGGCGCCCGCCGTCCTTCAGCACGCTGTTGATATCCAGACGGGCGATCCGCCAGGCCGGGATCAGGCCGGAGAGCAGGATGGTCGCCCCGGCCGCCGCCAGGGTGAATCCGAGGACCCCGGCATCGAGTCGCAGATCGGCGGTTACCGGCAGATTCACCGCCGGGAAGGCGGTCGGGAAGATCCTGATGAACCAGCCCGCCCCCGCGATCGCGATCACGCCGCTGAAGGCGACCAGCACCAGGTGCTCGGTCACGAGCTGCCGGATCAGCCGGCTCCGTCCGGCGCCCAGACTGCTGCGGATCGCGATCTCCCCCCGCCGGCTCACGGCGCGGGCCAGCAGGAGGTTCGATGTGTTCACGCAGGCGATCAGGAGCACCAGACCGACCGCGACGAGCAGGATGATGAGCGAGGAGTGCAGGCCGGCCTGAACCGGCCAGTCCCGGAGCGGTTCGATCCGGACTCCCCAGTTCTCCTTATACGCCGGATTGAGAGGCAGGAGAGCGGTCATGATCCGGTCCATATCAACCTGGGCCTGCTCCAGGCCGAGGCCCTCTTTCAGGCACCCGACGACCTGCATGAAGTGGAACCGGCGGGAGACCTGTTCGGGATCGAAGGCCAGGGGGGTCCAGAGCTGGTACCGGCTGGCCCGGAAGCGGAATTCTGCCGGCAGGATTCCGATGACGGTATGCGGAGCGCCGTTGAGGGTGATCGAGCGCCCGAGCAGGGCGGGATCGGCTCCGAAGCGGGTGGTCCAGAGATCATGACTCAGGATGACGACCCGGTCGTTGCCCGGCAGTTCCTCTTCGGCGATAAAAGTGCGGCCGGCGACCGGCTCGATCCCCAGCATCTCGAAGAAATCGGCCGAAACGCGGCCTCCGCTGTACTCTTCCGGACGCCGGGTTCCGGTCACGATGAAGCTGGAGCCGGCGAAGGCGCACAGGTGATCGAAGACCGTGTTCTGTTCCCGCCAGTCCAGGAAGTTGGCGGGCGCCACGTTGTTGCG
>CAYSYY010000193.1:0-6997 GCA_964435265.1 uncultured Gemmatimonadota bacterium | reverse complement strand
GACGATCTCGGAGATCAGCGCGCCGGCGCGCGGGGTCCGGTTCCCGCGGACCTGCGCCAGGTAGCGGTCGAGGAACTCCCGGCGTGATATCTCGAGACCGTTTCCCATGGCCCCCAATAGAACTCAACGACAGGTGGAGAGACAACGAGTCGATCAGTATAGTCTAAAGGAAGACAGCCGTTGATGCATGGGGATCTATCGGAAAGAGAGCTGCAGATGATCCGATTTCTGTTAACGCTGATGGTGGGATTCAGCCTCACCCTGCCGTGGTATCCGCTCCGCGCCTCCCAGGATACCGGCGGCATCGTGAGCCTGCAGAAAGAGTTCGTAGCCAGGCTCACGGGACGGGCGGACATCTTCCCGGGTCAGCGCCTTGCCGACCGCGCCAGCGTGCCGAACCGGGCTCAGACCCGTGATTATCTCTGCGCTCTTCTGGACTCACTGGGTCTGGAACCGCAACAGCACGGCTACCGTGAGGGAGGCGAGAATGTCTTCGCGGTGCTCCCGGCCACGGTGGAGAGCGACGAGTATATCGTGTTGGGTGCCCACTTCGATTCGGTCCCGGGGGCGCCCGGAGCCAATGACAATTCGACCGGCTGTGCCGTCGTCGTCGGCGCGGCCGTATCCGTGATCGGTCTCGAGCACCGTTCGAAGAACCTCCTTTTCGTGTTCTTCGATGAGGAGGAACGGGGCTTGCAGGGGAGCCGGGCGTTCGCGGCCAGGTTGAGGGAAGAGGGGAAGAATATCGTTGCGGTGCACACGATCGACCAGATGGGCTGGGACGCCGACGGTGACCGGGCGGTGGAACTGGAGCTGCCCTATGAGGGAGCGGTCGCGCTGTACGAAGCAGCGCGGGAAGCGGCGGGCCTGAGTATCCAGATGCACGTCACGACCGAACCCGGATCCGACCACTCCGCCTTCCGCCGGCTGGGGATGCCGGCGGTCGGCCTGACCGAAGAGTACCGCAACGGGGACACGACCCCCTACATGCACCGGGCGGGAGATACCTGGGAGACCGTCGATTTCGACTTCCTGTACTCGAGCACCCGGCTCGTTACCGAAGCGATGATCCTCCTGCTCCGCTGACCATAAGGGAGATCTGTGATGATGCCTCGATCCGTGTTACCGAACGCGCCCGGCCGGATCGGCCGCCGGCTGATCGTGCTGTCCATCCTGCTGGGATTGAGCGGACTGGCGGCGGCGGTTTCGCTCCAGGCCCAGACCCGCCCGGTCGAGGAACGGGCGGCGCCGCCGGTCTCGGTGCAGTACGTCACCCGGGTCGTGCCGGGGGAATTCGATGCCTACCGGGTGCTCATCCGGGTCCAGCACCTGGACGCCGGGACCGCCTGCTTCTGGATCCCCCGGTGGTCGCCGGGGTACTACCGGATCATGGAGTGGCATGAGGGCATCAGTGAGGTCCGGGCCGCGGGGGCGGACGGTACCGCCCTGAGCGTGGAACCGACCGGCGAGTCCTCCTGGACGGTTGCCAACGGCCCGGTCCGGGATTTCACTCTGAGCTACCGCGTCGCCGCGCCGACCTCGGAGCGCGAGGGTATCCCATACGCGATGACCCGGCACTACCTGTACGACCGCGGCGGCCTGATCAGCGGTCCGCGCACCTGGATGTACCTGGAGGGGCACACCGATCAGCGGTTCCTCGTCCATTTCGATCTTCCGGGCGGCTGGGTGGTGGCCACCGGCCTGAATCCCACCCCCGACCCGCATGTCTTCTGGGCCGAGAACTACGACTGGCTGATCGACTGCCCGACCCTGGTGGGGCAGGACGCCAACATCCACCGGTGGCAGTTCGTCTCCTGGGGCGTGCCTTTTACCGTTGCCTACGACGGGGCGGGGCAGGGGGTGACCTTCGACGCCGCGGCGTTCGTGGCGAGCCTGAAGCGTATCTGCGACTGCGAGGCCGCCTTCTTCGGCGGATTCCCCTGCCAGCACTATACCTTCATCTACTACAACGGCGGGGGCGGCGGGCTCGAACACCTGCGCTCCACCACCATCGGCATGAACAGGCAGGGGCTGGAGCGCGATCCGCTCTCGCTCTGGAACATCACCGCCCATGAGTTCTTCCATCTCTGGAACGTCAAACGGATCCGTCCGACAGCACTGGGGCCGTTCGACTACCAGGTCGAGAACAGGACCGAGAGCCTCTGGATCAGCGAGGGGATCACTGAGACCTACACCGCCTTCACCGGCATCCGGGCGGGTTTCTGGACCCCGCAGGAGTACTACGACAACTTCGCCCGCTCCATCCAGAGCTGGATGGGAAGTC
Organism: uncultured Gemmatimonadota bacterium; assembly: GCA_964435265.1. GTDB lineage: Bacteria > Blakebacterota > Blakebacteria > Blakebacterales > Blakebacteraceae > CAYSYY01. Next base: position 4,713 of record CAYSYY010000193.1, on the reverse strand, counting down.
CCGCCCGGCCGTACGCTGCCCCGGCCCGCATGTCGTGGACGACCTGGGATGGACGTGAGCGCAACCCGAACGGGACGGTCTCCTACTACACCCAGGGAGAGGTGCTGGGGATGGCCCTGGATCTGATCATCCGCGAGGCCACCGACAACCGGCGCTCGCTCGATGACGTGATGCGCATCCTGATGCGGGAGTACGGCGGGGAGAACCTGGAGCGGGAGGGTTTCGGCACCGAGGACTTCATCTACGTCTGCCAGGATGTCGCCGGTATCGAACTCTACGATTTCTTCGAAGCGCACGTCCTGGGCACGCAGAAACCCGACTGGGCGCAGTACCTGGGGTACGCCGGCCTGACCTGCCGGGAGAGCGAGGAGGAGGTTGTTCGACTCGATATCAGGTGTGCCGATTCGCCGGACGGTCCGGTCGTGCGCTCCGTGAGCGAGGGTTCCGCACCGGCCCGTGCCGGCCTCAGAGCGGGGGACCGGGTGACGGCGCTGGGGGGCGACAGCGTCGCCTCGGCCCGGGACGTGACCCGGCTGCTCTCGGAGATGGCGCGAGGCGACCGGGTCAGGGTGACGGTCGTACGGGAAGGAGGGAGCCGGGATCTGACCTGGCGGATCGAGACGATGATCGAGCTGCGGGTGGAGATCGGCGAGTCGGCCGAGGCCACCCCCCGGCAGCTGCGCCTGCGCCGGGGTTTCCTGACCGGAGCAGTCGATCGGTAGGGCGGGGCGATTTTCCCTCGCCTGAACGGTGTGCTATCCTCGGGCCGGAACCGGCAGCGCTGATCCCTTCTCAGGAGTACCCGTGATGAACCCACCGCGGCTGAAGACATTCCCCGTTCCGGCCCTCGCCCTGCTGCTCGCCCTCGCCGCTCTGCCGGTCGGCCCCGGTCGGGCGCTGGCCCAGGATCCCCTCGACGGTCTCGAGGCCTTCGTCACCCGTGTCATGACCGACTGGCAGGCACCGGGGGTGGCGGTGGCGGTCATCAAGGACGATGCGATCGTTTTCATGCGGGGTTTCGGCGTACGGGAGGTGGGGAAGGACGCCCCGGTAGATGAGCACACCGTATTCGCCATCGCCTCGACTTCCAAGGCCTTCACCGTCGCGGCCCTGGGTCTGCTGGTGGATGAAGAGCGGCTGCGCTGGGACGACCGGGTGACTGAGCATCTTATCGGATTCCAGTTGTTCGATCCGTGGGTGACGCGCGAGCTCACGGTGCGCGACCTGCTCTCCCACCGCAGCGGACTGCCCCGCGGCGACCGGCTCTGGTACGGTTCCGCCTTCGACCGGTCGGAGGTGCTGGAGCGCGTCCGCCTGCTCGAACCGGCCAGCAGCTTCCGCTCCCGCTACGGCTACCAGAACATCATGTACACTGCCGCCGGCGAGATCGTGCCGGCGGTGACCGATACGAGCTGGAGGGAGTTCATCCGGGTGCGGATCTTCGAGCCGCTGGGCATGCACGCCTCGAGCACCTCCCTCGACGCCCTCGCGGACAACGGCAACGTCGCCACTCCCCACGGGAAGATCGGCGGGCGCGTCCGGCCGATATCGTGGCGCGACTGGGACAACCTCGGTGGTGCCGGGGCGATCAATTCATGCATCGCAGACATGGCGCAGTGGCTGCGCTTCCAGCTCGCCGGTGGAGTCATCGAGGGCCGGCGCCTGCTCTCCGAAGACACCATTGCGGAGATGCGCACCCCCCAGACCATCGTACCCCTGTCCCGGGAAGAGCGGGAGATCTTCGCGGAGACCCACTTCTCGGCCTACGGCCTGGGCTGGCGGCTCATGGACTACCGGGGGCGCTTCATCGCCTACCACGGCGGCGCCCTCGACGGCATGCGGACGCACCTGGTTCTGGTGCCTGAGGAGAACCTGGGAGTGGTCGCACTCACCAACATCAACGAGAGTAGCGTGCCGCAGGCGATCGCCTGGCAGGTGGTCGACCGCTACCTCGGGGCGTTCGAAAAGGACTGGAACGCCCTCTACCTCGCCTCGGCCGAGAGAGCCCGGGCGCGGTCGGATTCGAGCCGGGCCCGGATCGAGAGCGAGCGGCTGACCGGTACCTCGCCAACCCATCCCCTGGACGCCTTCGCCGGCCGGTACACCAGCGACCTATATGGCGAGATCACCATCGAACTCGTGGATTCAGCCCTGGTCGTCGACGCCGGCCCGCTCTATGTGGGGGATCTCGCCCACTGGCACCTGAACACCTTCGAGGTCACCTGGCGCGACACCTATCAGGGACGGGATTTCCTCGGCTTCGTGCTCGACCGCATGGGGCGTGTCGCCGCGGTGGACATCCAGGGTATCGGCCGGTTCGACCGGGTGCGCGAGCGCCGGTGACGGCGATCCCGGCACATCATCTTCACCCGGTGCCCTTTCCAGTGGATCGCACCGGGCAGATGTCATTGGCCCGTAATCACTTCCATAGCACGCTATGAACGATACGTAAGTAACGTAACGTAAGTAACGTAACGGCATCAGCCGGCCCACCTGAGGGATTGGATTATGCCGAATCCCTAGTCTCTCCTCCCCACCGGCAGAGGATCGTTCCCGAGCACGAACGACTCGACGAACAGGCGGACCGGGTCGCATACCATGACATCCCATTGGCCGATGTCGTAAGCCCCGGTGAGCCGGCTGGTGTTGGCAACAATCGTAAAAGCGAGTCCCTGCTGGGGAGCACGGACGATGAGCGATGAATGCCCTAGCGCCAGCCCGTAGTGCCACTCCAGTTTGACCCCGAGGTACTGCTGCACGAACCATCCCAGCCCGTATGTCCGATCGGGTCCGTTGGCCTCGATGGTCGGAGAGAGCATTTCCTCCATGGCCGCAGGCCCGAGCAGCTCACCGCTGTCCAGGGCGATCGAAATGCGCGCGAGGTCCCGCACGGAGGATACCAGGCCGGCGGCGGGGCTGAAGTGCCGCAGCAGACCGCAGGGGACGACCCGGCCTTCCACGATCTCGTAGGGCATGGCGAGGTTTGCCAGGAAGGCCTGGCGATCGAGACCGGCCGCGTAGAAGTCCGCCAGTCGCTGCACATCCGGGGCCGTGTGGCGCAGCGCGAGCGGCTGCAGGATGCGCTGGGCGAGCAGCTGGGCGAAGGTCTCACCGGTGGCCTCTCGCATGACGGTTCCCAGCTCGATGTAGCGGCCGCCATTGTACCGGAACACCGTACCGGGGACGCCCTCGGAGGTGTGATTGAAGACATGACGGACGGTGACCACGCCGTCGGCGTTGAGCGTCACACCGTAGTCGCTAATGGGTGCGTCCAGATCCACGCGCCCTTCTTCGACCAACTGCATCATGACGATGGCCGCGACCGATTTCGTGACCGACGCCCAGTAGAACGCCGTGGTATCGGTCGCGGGCCGACCGGCCCCGACGTCGGCCATACCGAATCCACGCGACCAGACGATCTCGTCTCCCTGCGTGATGGCGGCGGCCATGCCGGGTATGCGGAGCGCCACCCGGATACTGTCGAGCTGGGCCGCGAAGCCACTGAGGCCTTCCTCGCGCACCACGGAAACGGGTTCGAGCGGCGTTTCGCTGCAGCCGGTGAACGCGAGCACGACCGCCGTCACGGCGGCGAGGAGTCGGGACGACGCAGGAAGGTGCGGAGTCATGGTCTCATCCCCCCGATCGGGACCAGGCAGGCGACCGACACGGCCCCGGAAATCAGTCTCGTGTAGCCGCGCGGCAGCTTTTCACGATTCAGGTTCGTAAGGTTGTAATTGAAGAGTAACTGGACCTGGAGCTGGCCCGCACCGAGCCGTCGCCGTACGCCCAAACCGAACCACGTCGCCAACTGCAGTTTCCGGTGCAGCCATTCGACTCTGGCATCGCTGCAGCTGACGCTTCCCACGTGGGGCATACCGGTCACCGAGCAGGCCAGTTCGGCACCCACCGAAGCCCCCGCGAGCAGTTGGGGAGCGGTCTTCCACGGGGCTGAAACGATCACGAACAGCGGCACTTCGAGATACGACAGTCGTCGGCCGCCGCTATCGCACGTCTCGGTCCACCCCTTCTGCACGAACCAGAGCTCGGCCTGCAGCGAAATGACCGAGCCCAGGCGGTACGCCGCAACGCCGCCGATCTGGAGACCGGGTATGGGGTAATCGAAGTCGCCGAACTCGTTCTCCTCGAACGATACGGCCCCGCCCACGATTCCGAGCCGGCCGCCGACTGAAACCTCCTGTGCGTCGACGCGTCCGGTGGCGACCGTGAGGAGCGCAACGCAGAACACTGTGGACATCACGCGTGGAATCATGGCGCGCGGTGACAGGTGTATTGAGGACCGACTCTGCAGAGAGCTTCTTTCCAGACGAGGCAGAATGTCCATGACCGGAAATCCTTATTCTACAATGTAGTACATATATGAACAATATTACATACGCAATCGGCGCCGGATTGTTGCGGTGAGCTTATGCGGGGCTCTGGATGTTGAGCGGGCACTGTCCTTGCAGAACGAAACCTGCATTGAGGTCCGGCGGGGGAACATGAAGCTGGTGATGGTCGATGACCACGATCCCGGAGCCTGGGAACGCGACGATCTGACCGGGGATTCCTCTCAAGCTGAAATACGTCTCGCGAGTCCTTCGATGATCGCCTCTCTCAACCGCTCGAGCGGCACCGCCGGATCGACCGGGACATGGGCGATACTTCCCAGGCGTGCGACCCGCGCCATCAGAGCATGCGTCCCGGTATAGGTCC
>CAYSYY010000192.1:0-7026 GCA_964435265.1 uncultured Gemmatimonadota bacterium | reverse complement strand
AGACAAACCAATACGATGGACATACTCTTCCGGCAGCCTTGAAACAAATCGAGGAGCTGAGACGAAGCCGGCTGAAGGTGGCGATTACAGATCAGGGATACCGTGGAAGAAAGTACTACGGGGAAACGGAAATCGTGAATGCCCGGGATCTACGAAGGAAGAAGACAGCCTACAGAAAACAGAAAGTGAAAAACCAACTGAAACGACAGAGTGCTATCGAGCCGGTAATCGAACACTTGAAATCAGGTCATCGATTGAGTAGGAATTATCTGTCCGGTGTAGCTGGCGACAACATCAATGTGATGCTGGCTGCTGCTGGATACAACTTCAAACGGCTTCTGAGGAAGCTGAAGCATTTTTTGCACGATCTACTTTCTCGGGTATTCGCCGAAAATGCTGGGCAAATTGCCTTGGAAATGGATTTTTAAGGATCGACTATCTATCTGAATCTATGCATATCGCAAAACTAACTATCAACAATTTCGAATCGGTAAACGCTTATATCGAAGAGCTATTAGAATATTGATAGAGCTGGCTGTGAAACGGAAATGAATAGGAAAATATCTCGCAACATCCATAATTTCACATGTACTACAAGAGAAAGATTCCGGGAAAACTAATTTTTGCGGAGGAATTAGGCATACCCAAACATCGAATTTTCGCTCTCTCAGACGAAATGAGACAATGGAAATGAAGCTATGGAACAGCGAGTATAGATGAAAGGCATTTGAGAAAATGATCCATACAAAAGTACTAGGATATTTATCCCGAAGGGAAAAATATGTCATTTTCCTTCCGTATATATTGCTCGCTGTCCTTATACTCGCCTTTTATCTATATACCCCTCAGTTTTTAGCACTCAGCAACATATTGGTACTGTTGGCACAAAGTTCGATTCTTCTGCTGGTTAGCACAGCTGTAACCTTCCCCATTTTGATGGGCTCTATCGACCTTTCTGTTGCAGCCAATGCCACACTTACGGGCATTGTTGCCGCGCTCTTTATACCAAAGTTAGGAGTATATGCGGTTATCCCAGCCGTATTAATGGGCACGTTATTCGGAGTAATCAATGGATTAGCATATGTCTATTTCAAGCTGCCGTCATTTATTGTTACGCTGGGGACGATGTCCATCATGGATGGAACAGGGCTGCTACTGAGCGGCGGTACGCCGATATGGTTTCAAAACGATGTATTTACTTGGATTGCGAAAGGCTCTCTTTTCATAAATCTACAGAACATAGTTATTTGGGCCGTTCTCGTTTACGTCATATTTTCGATCATAGGGAACAACACCAAATTCGGAAGATACATCGTTGCGATCGGAGGAGGAGAAAATATCGCCAAACTTTCCGGTGTCAACGTCGACAAGTACAAAATACTTACCTTTGTTTTATCGGGTCTATTGTGCGGCTTTGCAGGTGTTTTGATGACAGCTCGAATTGAATCGGCCTCGCCATTTATAGGCAGTAAACTGCTCCTTGACGCTATCGCTGCGGTTGTGATCGGTGGTACTCCTGTTACAGGTGGAGTTGGAGGGGTGCACAAAACATTTATCGGCGTGCTAGTAATTACAGTACTGGGCAATGGGTTGGATGTATCATTTGTACATCCATACTATCAAATGATCATTAAAGGTGTAGTCGTTGTAGCTGCTGTAAGCCTGACTTTAGATCGATCGAAATTGACTTTGATTAAATAGATGCATTCGATGGTGATCATGGAAATAAATAAGAATCCTTTCAAAACCAGAGTGTTCAAGGCATTTGCACCTATACTTTTTTTACTCGTACTTGTTATTTTCTTCGGCATTAGAAATCCTCGTTTTCTGTCGGTTCCGAATTTGTTCAATTTAATTCGCCAATCATCGATTCTCCTGATCATATCTATGGGCGCAACATTTGTCATCTTGATGGGAGGGATTGATCTATCGGTGGGATCAACTGTGAGCATTGCCGGAATAGTTTCTGCCTACTTTGTGCCAACGTTGGGTATGAGCGCGCTTGTAGTAGGGGTGTGTGTCGGGGGGATAGTTGGGCTGGTAAACGGTTTGCTTCATGTATTCGGCAAGGTTCCTTCATTTTTGGTGACATTGAGCATGATACCTGTTTTAAACGGTGCCTCTCTCCTTATATGTAAGGGTTCACCAATCAACATCATGGACTTGAACTACGTACGTTTGGCTTCAGGAAGGTTGATTGGCAACTTTCCCAATATAGGATTTTGGGCGATATCCATTTACGCTCTTTCTGTGTTTGTTGGTTTTCAAACCAGATACGGAAGGTATGTATATTCCATAGGCGCCGGGGAAACGGTAGCCCGTTTTTCCGGTGTACCTGTAAAGAAGATTAAGGGAATGACGTTCCTGATTTCGGGATTGTTCTCAGGTTTGGCTGGAGCACTTTTCAGTGCGAGGATGCAGGCCGGCACACCAAGGATGGGGGAGGCGTTTCTTTTGGATTCTATCGCGGCTACAGTAATGGGGGGAACAGCTCTAACAGGGGGAAGCGGAGGAGCACAGAGAACACTTATTGGGGTGGTAATCATAAGCATATTGAGCAACGGTATGAATCTTCTTGATGTAGATCCTTATATCCAGATAATCATCAAAGGAGTTGTCACTATAATCGCGGTTGCTGTCACAATTGATAGAAAGCGTATAGAACTCGTAAAGTGAAAGGCAACGCACCTATGAAATTTCCCGAAAACAGAAAAGTCGAGAATATCATCTTCGAGGCAAAGAATATCGTAAAATCATTTCCTGGTATACTTGCTCTAGACAACGTCGATATTCACCTCAGAGAGAAAGAAATTATCGGAATTGCCGGAGAAAATGGTGCAGGAAAATCCACCCTGCTCAAGATAATAGCCGGAATATTTAGGCAAGACTCGGGTGAGATGTTCCTCCGGTCAGTAAAATATTCGCCTAATAATTACAGAGAAGCATCGTCGTTAGGTGTTTCCATGGTTTTTCAAGAACAGGCTCTTGTACCGAGCATCTATGTCTATGAAAATCTTTTTCTTTCCCATGAGAATAAATTTACGGTATGTGGTTTTTTAGACAAACGGAGGATGATAGCAGAAGCCCGCAGTGCAATTGACGGTCTCAATTTAGATATTGATCCTACAAAGCTTACTTGGAACTACTCGTTTAATGAACGACAAATGATTGAAATATGCAAGGCATTCACTGTATCAAAACTATTGGGAATCAAAATGCCTATCATTCTTCTTGATGAACCGACTTCTGGATTAAGTGATCAGAAAATTGAAATTCTATTCAACAAAATCAGAGAATATAGCGACATGGCATCTTTTATGTTTATTTCTCATCGTTTGTCGGAGCTCATGGAGTTGTGTGATCGTATTTATATTTTAAAAGACGGTCGAAGTATCAATGTGATCGATCCCAGACAGAGCACCGAAACGAATTTGCACGAATTCATGGTGGGACGAAAGAAGGACAGTTTCTTTTATAAAGAAGATTTACAACTCCAGAATGTCGGAAGCAGACTACTTGAAGTAAATGATTTGTCAAAAGAGCGCTGCTTTTCGAATGTAAGCTTTGATTTATCAGAGAGGGAAATTCTGGGCATTGGCGGTGTGGTAGGGTGTGGAAAACACAGGCTAGCGCTCTGTCTGGCAGGACTAGAAGGCTTCAATCAAGGCAGAATCAAGGTTTCGGGCAAGAGTATTAAAAAACCGACTCTGAAAAAAATGATGCGGTTTGGCCTTGGCTACGTTCCTAGTGATAGGAAAACAGAAGGTATTATAGGATATCTGCCCGTTACCTGGAATCTCACGCTTCCAAGTATCAGCAATATTAAATTATGGAAATTCCCGCTTCTTAATTTAAAAAAGGAAAAAGAATTAACTCGGGATTATATTTCCAAGTTCAGTATAAAGGTGGCCCGTCTAAACAGTCTGTGCTTTAGCCTGAGTGGGGGAAATCAGCAAAAAGTCTTGTTGGCAAAGTGGGTGGTAAAAAAACTAAAGGTCCTGATATTGGATAATCCAACTCGCGGAATCGACGTAGGCGCGAAGGAAGAAATCTATACGATCCTCAGAGATCTTACTAAGAATGGATTGTCTGTTGTCCTCATCACCGATGATCTACTCGAATTGATAGGCCTCAGCAATAGAATCATTATCATGAAGGACGGTATCGTTACTAAAGAATGTGCATCTATCCCTGACAATAAACCTTCAGAAAAGGAATTGGTCAGCTATATGGTATGATTGCCATTTATTATTCTAGGTAGTCACCGCAACAAAATACAGTCGTTTCTCCTGATGTTGTAACATTACAGGCAACAAAATATGCGTATAATTAACATTAAAACGGCAAAATATGTTTTGAAAACACTACTATATTGCCATAATATTTCAAGAAACTGGCCGGCCAAAAAAACCAAGGGGGGCAACAAAGACTGATAGAGAGCCTTTGTTAATCTCGGGTAATAAAATCAAAAAACGACAAAGGAGAATGATATGAAAAAAATCATACTCAAGGGAATTATTGTTGCCACTATGATGCTCTTGTCCACGGTGTCGGCCTTTGCTGGGGGGGCAGAAGAGAGCTCCGTAACAGAAGCGGAAAAAATTCTCATACCGTTTACCACGCTTGAAAATGATTATTTCAAGATGTGGTGGCAAGGGGCGAGTGAGGCAGCCGAGGCTTTGGGCTGCGAGGCTGTACAAGCTACTAATGAAGGCAATACGGAGAAGCAGGTTTCACAGATTGAAACTATGATTTCCTCTGGTATTAATATGATCATGAATTGTTCTCCGGATAGTAGCAACATCGTAGCGATTGCGAAAATGGCTCAAAACGGAAAGGCATGGTTCGTAAACAATCATGAGTCTCCTGATTGGTTAACGCCTCCGAGCATAGGAGACTACTATGTGGCAATCAATTTCGCCGACAATTTCGGGTACGGATATCAGATGGCAAAATTACTCTTTGATGAGATCGGCGGCAAGGGCAAGATTCTTCACATCAGTGGCTGGCCCGGAAATCTTCCTGATAAACTTAGAACTATGGGCCTTCAAAAAGCGCTGGAAGAATATCCGGAGATCGAGCTTCTGGCCAGCCAGCCGGGCAAATGGAACAGGGTAGATTCACGAAAGGTCATGGAAGATTTCATTATTGCGTATCCGGATTTCGATGGTGTATTTTGCCAGAATGACGACGTAGGAATAGGTGCCATGGTGGCGTGTGAAGAATCTGGAATACATGTTCCCATTACCGGAATCGATGGAAACAAGGGAACTATGGAGTACATTAAAGAGGGAAGGTATTTCGCCGTAATGTCACAACATCCGGGTTGGCACGCCGGGTGGGCTACAGTCATGGCGTGGGATGCAGCTCATGGCTGGAAACCAACTGCTGCGGAGAGAATGCTGCAGTTCGACGGAACGATCATTACGAAAGAAAATGTTGACTGGTACTATGATCTGATGTGGGGAGAAGATAAGCTTCCCTTTGACTGGAAGAAGATGTCTAAAGTACTCCATCCAGACGATTGGGACCCTCAGAACCGCGTAAAGCCATTGGATCCGAGGAAATTTTGGGAAGGTAATCCGATGCCGACGGGATACACGCTACCCGCGGAGTATGGAGCGGCATATGAGGAGATTTTCAAAAAAGTTGAGAAATCGTATGCGGAGCATTACAGCTCTAAGATGCTTCATCCCTTTTAGGGCCAACAACATATAAATCGACTAACGTTCGCTGTTGGTGTGCAAGCGTGGATCCACCCCCTTGCACACCATTTTTTGTACGAAAGGAGCTATATGATGAAAGCCGCACTGTGGTATGCAAAAAAAGATATTCGGATCGAAAAGGTCACTGAGCCATCGCCTTCTGAAGGTGAAATTGTCGTGCAGGTAAAGCAGTGTGGTATATGTGGCACCGATCTCCACGAATACACCTCGGGTCCACAGGTTATTCCTACTGTAAAGCCTCATCCGCTCACGGGTCATAAAGCTCCTATTATCATAGGGCACGAGTTTTCAGGTGAGATCGCTGCATTGGGTGCTAAGGTAAAGGGGTGGAATGTCGGCGATCGAGTTGCTGTAATGCCGTTGCTACACTGCGGCCGGTGCTACTATTGCCGGAGGGGGCTCGAGCATCTCTGCGAACAATTCGCGGCCATCGGCCTCCAGTGGTACTGGGGAGGTTTTGCTGAGTATTCTCTTGTCAAGGACTATCAATTGAACAAGATTCCAGATTCGATGAGCTTCGAACAAGCGGCTTGCGTAGAACCTTTTTCTCTCGCCTACTACGGTATTAGACGGGCAAAACTTCAGGCCGGTGACACAGTCTTGATCACCGGCGGTGGCCCGACCGCTGTGCTGACAATGATGTGCTGTTTTGTAGCCGGTGCGTCAAAAGTGTACGCGAGTGAGATTCTTCCCGGTCGTCTGAAGCTCTTACAGGAAATGGGTGCCACCGAGACATTCAATCCACTGGAATGCAACATTGTTGACGAAATACTCGATCGCACTGATGGGGTCGGCGTCGATGTTGCTTTCGAGTGCACAGGAATTGAGGCTGCTATAAATCAATGTTTCCAGATCGTCAGAAAAAGGGGTACGTACGTCCAGAGCGGGCTCAATGTAGGCGATGTTCGGATCGACCCCTTCAAGTGGGCTTTCAAAGACCTTAACATAGTAGGGATATGGTGCTTCAACACGTATGACTTTCCCAAATCGATCGAACTGATAATGTCGAAGAATATTTGTGTGGAGAAATTGATCTCCAAAATGATAAGTCTTGAAGACATCGTTGAGCAGGGCTTTGAGCCTCTGACATCTGATAAAGAAGGCAGGGAGCTGAAGATCCAAGTTACTTTTACCTAGAAACCTGCTGGTCTTGGAGACGGCTAACGCTATCCCCCCTGACCCACCGCGCCCGCCGATCGTGCCGGATCTACGCACAAATCACGCATATAAAACCCTAAAGATGACCTTAGCCGAAGTTCACCAACAATCATGTCAAATGGGCCGGTTTCGGGCCGGAGGC
>CAYSYY010000191.1:0-7044 GCA_964435265.1 uncultured Gemmatimonadota bacterium | reverse complement strand
CCCCATATCGTGGTGCGCTACATGTCGGTGAACGATCCGGCCCGCCTGCGCTCGGCGGCCGTGATCGGTACGGTCTGGAATGTCATCCTGGGCTGGGGAGCGGTCTGCATCGGCCTGCTCGGACGGGCGACGGTACCACTCATCGAGCATCTCCCGGAGCAGGATCCCGAGCTGATCTTCCTGGTTCTGAGCTCCGATTACTTCGGCCCCGTCCTCTACGGCCTGCTCGTCGGCGGCATCTTCGCGGCCATCCTCTCGACGGTGGATTCCCAGCTCCTGGTGGTGGCCTCCACCTTCGTGCGCGATCTCTACGAGAAGGTGCTTCGCCGCCGGAGCGAAATGGACGAAGCCCTGAAACTGCGGCTGAGCCGGTACGTAGTCGTCGGGGCCGGACTGGCGGCCCTGGTGGTGGCCTGGCTCGCGCAGGATCTGGTCTTCTGGCTGGTGCTCTTCGCCTGGGGCGGTCTGGGCGCCGCTTTCGGTCCGGCCCTGATCCTGAGCCTGTACTGGAAGCGCACCACCCGGGCCGGGATCGCGGCCGGTATGATCACGGGAGCGGTGGTGGTGATCGTCTGGAAACAGTTCCTGGCCGGACCGACCGGCCTGTACGAGCTGATCGTGGCCTTCCCGGCCGCCCTGCTCACGATCGTGGTCGTGAGCTGGTTGAACCGTCCGGTCCAGCACCGGGAGGATTGAGTCCAGGGTCGGACGGAATCGACGTACCATGCAAGGCCGCCGGTGGTGTGTCCTTTACCTTGACGAATCTACACAGTCTGTGTATTGTCTGTGTATGGCTACGAAGACGATATCGGTGCGGATTGAGGCGTACGAACGTCTGCGGCGGGCGAAACGGGATCCATCGGAATCCTTCAGTGACGTCATCATGCGGGCGCGGTGGGACGACCAACCGTATTCCGGCGCCGAGCTGCTGTTGCATGTCAGGGAACGGGGCCCGCTCTACCAGGCTGAGGAACTGAGGGCTGTCGAAGAGGTGAAGAACACCGACCGCCCGCCAGGGGACAAATGGGCGGCGGGCTGATCCTCGAGACGACATTCCTCATCGACCTGGAGCGCGAACTGGCGGAGGATATCGATGGGCCCACCCAGGCCTTCCTGAGGGAACACGCATCCGAGCCACTCTATACGACAGCAACGGTTGCCGGGGAGTTAGCGGCAGGTCTTCCACCCGACGGGCAGGCCCGCTGGGAGAGCTTCCTCTCGCCGTTCCATGTACTGCCCTGTAACCGCGACGTCGCCTGGGAGTACGGACGGATCTACAGCTACCTGAGGCAGAACGGGATGTTGATCGGCACAAATGACCTCTGGATCGCGGCCACCGCGATTGCCTTCGACATGCCGCTGGTCAGCCGGAACGTCACCGAGTTCCGCAGGGTACCGGGGCTGCGCCTCATCTCCCATGCCGGTTCTTCCGGCGGTTGAGGGGGATCGACCACCGCCCGGGCACAGCGCTCACCGGATCAGGGCTCATTCTCCATGGCCCTGACCGGTGATGCGATCATCACGCGCCGGCTCTCCGTGTACGAGGAGACCGAGTCCTTGGCCATATTCGATGCCGGCGCCGCAGTCGTGGTCGGTCACGGTCCGCATGTCCTGCAGGACATCTAGATCTACAACGGCCGGCCGATCTTCTACAGCCTCGGCGATCTTCTCTTCCAGAACGAGACCCTGCTGCGGTTGCCGGCGGAGAACTACGAAACCTACGGCCTGACGCCCGATGAAGCGACCGTGGCCGAGTTCAACCTGCGCCGCTACCGCAACGACCGGAGCGGTTTCCCCGCCAACCGCGTGATCCGGGATTCGGTCATCGCCCGGGTGACGTGGGAGGGTGACCCGTTGGCCGGTATCAGCCTGTACCCCATCACTCCGGGCTTCGGGCAGCCCCGCTCCCGACGGGGTCGGCCGATGCCGGCCGACCGGGAGCTGGGGGAGAAGATCCTGAACTACATGATCGAGCGTTCCACACCCTTCAGCACTACCATCCGGATCCGCGACGGCGTGGAGATCATGGTTCTGCCCTGAAGGTGGGAAAGCCCCGGTTTCTCATTCCCGGCGCAGGGCGGTGACCGGATCTATACGCAGAGCTCGCCGGGCCGGGAGCCAGCAGGACAGGTACGCCGCCAGGGTCAGCAGAACCGCCACGACCAGATAGGTCATCGGATCGCTCGGGGTGATCCCGAAGAGCAGGCTGCTCATCAACCGCGACAGCCCCAGGGCGCCGAGGATACCGGCGCCGATCCCGACCACCGCCGGCCGCATTCCCCCGCCGATGACATGCCGCAGCACCTGCCCCGAACTCGCTCCCAGCGCCACCCGAACGCCGATCTCGGCCGTCTGGCGGGTGACGGAATAAGCCTGAACACCGAAGATCCCGGCCAGCGCCAGGAGCAGGGCCACGGCGCTGAAGACGGTCAGGAGCAGCATGTTGAACCGGCGGGCCGCTACCGAGGTGCCGACCAGATCCTCCATCGTCACGATATCCGAGATCGGCAGATCGGGATCGAGGTCGGCCAGGATGGCGCGCAGGTCGGGCAGGAGTGTCTCGGGCGCGCCGGCGGCGTGGACGACGATATGCATGGGGGACCAGGCGGCTCCCTGGTAGGTGAAGTAGACGGCCCGGGTGGGGTCGTTCTCCAGACCCCGTTCGCGCATGTCGCCCACCACTCCCACGACCTCGGCGGGGCGGTCTCCCTGTCCTTTCCAGAGCAGGGCGGTGCGCCCGATCGGATCCTCGTCCGGCCACATCTCCTCGGCCAGCCGCTGACTGATGATGACCCGCCAGGGATCGCCCACCACTTCGTCGGCGGTGATAGTCCGACCCCTGAGCAGGGGGATCCCGACGGCCCGGAAGTAATCGGGGGTGATCATCCGCCAGCTCGCCAACGGTATGTTGGCTTCGGCGTCTTCGGGATGGCCGGCCGGTAGGATCCCCATGCCGGTACTGCCCCCGATGAGCGGGCGGACGTTCACCGCCGCGGCCGAGATAACCTGCGGGATCGCCGTGATCCGTTCGAGGTAGGTGTTGCGCAGATCGCTCGCCCGGTTCCCGTCCCAGTCATCGGGCAGGTTGACGGCGAAGAGGAGACGGTTCTCTGAGGCGAACCCCCGCTCCACTCCCAGGAGCTCGCCGAAGCTGCGGACCAGCAGGCCGGCTCCGATGAGGAGAACCAGGGAGAGAGCTATCTCGCAGGCAACCAGGACGTTCCTCAGCCGTTTGGCCGACCGGCCGCCGGTCGAGCCCCGATCGCCTTCCCGCAGAGCCGTTGCGGCACTGGCATACGGGATCTGCAGGGCCGGCAGGAGCCCCGAGAGGATTCCGGCCAGCAATCCGATGAAGACGGTGAACGCGAGCACCCAACCGTTGAGATCGATCTCGGTCAGGCGGGGAACCCCCTCCGGCTGCAGGATCCGGATCAGGTGCAGCCCCCCGACCGCGAGCAGGAGGCCGAGGCCGGCCCCGATGAGACCGAGCAGGAGGCTTTCGGTTATCACCTGCCTGATGATCCGGGAGCGCCCCGCCCCCAGGGCGGTCCTCAGGGCGGTTTCCCGATGGCGGGCGGTGGCCCGCGCCATCAGCAGGTTGGCCAGGTTGACGCAGGCGATCAGCAGCAGGAAGCCGACCGCTCCGGTGAGCACCAGGAGCGCCCGGCGGACGTTGGTATCGGCCCGCCACCGGCTGGCCGGTTCCATGGTCACCCCGATTCCCGCCAGCTGTTCGGGGTAGGCTTCCTCGAGCCGGTGCGCGACCGCCTCGAGATCGGCCGCCGCCGCTTCGGCGGTGATCCCGTCGGCCAGCCGCCCGATCACGGCGATCTCGAAGCTGGTCCGGGGCGCGTTCGCATCGCGCACGTACGGCAGGAAGATCTCGCCGTAGTTCAGCCACGGTTCCCCGGCGGGCAGCACTCCGACGACGGTGTAGCCCTGCCCGTCCAGGGCAAGGGTGGAGTTCAGTATCGCGGGATCGCCCCCGAAACGGTTCTGCCAGAAGGTATTGCCCAGCAGCGCCACCCGGGTGTTCTGAGCCGGATCGTCTTCACCGGGGAGAAAGGTGCGCCCCAGGACCGGGTGCACTCTGAGGATCGAGAAGAACCCGGCCGACACCCGGCCGATGCTGATCCGCTGAGGGAACTCGTCGCCGGTCAGGTTCATGCTCTGGAACGAGAAAGCCCCCAGATCCTCGAAGGTCCGGTTGGCATCCCGGAAGTCCCAGAAGTTGGCCGGGGCGAACGAAGCGTGGGTCCAGCCGCGATCGATCCGCGACTCCCACAGCTGCACCATCCGTTCGGGTTCTCCGAAGGGCAGCGGCTCGAGCAGGACCGCCTGCACGACGCTGAAGATGGCCGTGTTGGCGCCGATGCCCAGAGCCAGGGTGATGAGCGCCACGGCCGTGAAATCGGGGCGTTTGCGCATCGTACGCAGGGCGAAACGAAGATCCTGGATGAGATCGTGCATTTCAGCTTTCTTCTTCCTGTCCCTAATGCTTCCGCTCTTCCTGATACGACGGGTGCCCGCGGATAGTTGCGTCACCGATCCGGCCATGGATGGATACCGTGGCACCTGTTTCCTGCAGCGCGAGATTTCTCTCAGACGATCCGTGGGTATTCTCTCCCGCACATGGGGTGAAGAACCGGCTGTATCGAGATGACATTGCCGGCAACTCCGACCCGGTCCGCAACGTTCAACTGAACAGATACCAGCAGAGAACCGCCGTCCGGTTGAGCCGGAACGCACTCCGACAGGACGTGCCATGATGAATCTCCTCCCTCTCCCCCGCCTCCGTTCCCGAACAGTTCTCCCCTTTCTCGCAGCCCTTTTCCTGGCCGGTGCCTGCTCCGGCCGCTCCGGGACCGAATCGGGGCAGTGGCGCTCCGAGACCTCGACCGACGGGAACGTCACGACCGTACGCACTCTCTCCGGCTCGGTCTGGGAGGGGCCGGCGCGGCTGGTCGAGGAGGCTTCGATCGGCACCGCCGACGGTCCCGAGCAGTACCTCATCGGGGAGATCGAGGCGCTCACGGTCGGCAACGACCGGATCTACCTGATCGACCGGGTGGTGCCGATCATCCGGGCCTACGATCCGGACGGCAACCACCTGACCGATATCGGGCGGGCCGGACAGGGCCCGGGGGAGTACGTCCGGCCGCGGGCGCTCGCCGTGCACCCCCGCAACGGACGCCTGGTGGTCCGTGACGGCCGGGGGCACCGTTTCAATGTCTATTCCCCGGAAGGCGACTACCTGACCCGCTGGCCATACGTCACCAGCGTCTCCTACGGCTACCAGATCCGCTTCACCGACGCCGGAACCCTGCTCACCCCCGGCATCCTGAATCCGTTCGAGCCGATCGATGAATGGCGCACCGCCCTGCTCGGTTTCGGCCCGGAGGGAGCAACGGGGGATACCATCGCCGTGCCCGATTTCGACTACGAACCGCCGGTGGTGACCAGCGTCGAGGAAGGGGGCGGCATGAACGCCTCGGCCGTGCCGTTCTCGCCCGACGTGGTCTGGAGCACCGGGCACAACGGGATCATTGCGGCCGGGGTCAGCGAGCGCTACCGGATCACCCTCTTCTTCCCCGACGGCCGGCAGCTCATCGTCGAGCGCGACTGCGAGCCGGTACGGGTGCAGCCCGCGGAAAAGGAGTGGTGGCGGGCGCTGACCGCAGCCGGGATGCGGGTGGCCCAGCCGGGGTGGGTATGGAACGGTCCGCCGATCCCCGATACCAAACCCGCCTATTCCGATTTCATCCTGGATCGCGAGGGCCGTCTGTGGGTTCATCGTCCGGGGCCGGGACGTACCTATGAGGACCGGGAGCCCGATCCCGGGAAGAACCCGTACCGGTCCTATCTCGATCCGTACTGGTCGGATGAACCGATCATGGATGTCTTTGATTTCGCGGGTCGTTACCTCGGTGAGGTGATCCTGCCCGAAGGGTTCCGGCTCGGGCTCGGCATCGCCGAACCCTATATCCGCGGCGATATGGTCGTGGCCTGCTGCGATGATCCCGGCGGATTCCCGACCGTGAAACGCTTCCGGCTCGTCCTCGCTCCCTGATCGAGTCCGCCGTCACGCCACACCTGTGGTCTTCGTGCGGCGCAGGCAGGTACCCGACGACCGGGACGGGATCGGACCGGAACCTTTCCCCCCACCCCAGCGTATCAGTCGGGCAGGACCCCTCACCATATGAGGGGAGACAGTGCAGGAGACGGTGCAGAGGAGACGATTATGGGTGAGAGCATGAACCTGATCCAGGGCACGGTCGACGTGATGATCCTCAAGACCCTGGCGTCGGGAGCCAGGCACGGTTTTGCCATCTCTAAGGCGATCAAGGAGCGATCCGAGGGCGTGCTCGGGCTCGAGGATGCGGCCCTCTACCAGGCTCTGCACCGGCTCGAGAACAGGGGCTGGCTCGAGTCAACCTGGGGTCTGTCGGAGAACAACCGGCGGGCGAAGTACTACGCCCTGACCGCGGCCGGCCGCAAGCAGCTCGAGCGTGAGACGAAGGCCTGGGCCGCCTACTCCCGGGCCGTCTCGCAGATCCTCGATCCGGCCGGGGAGGTCTGAGATGTCCGGATTCGATGCCATCAGGCGGTTCCCGCGCTTGCCCCGGCGGGCCTCGGAACAGGCCCGTGCCGATGTCGATACCGAACTTGCTTTTCACCTCGACCGGCGGATCGATGAACTCGTGGCCGCGGGCATGGATGAGGGGGCCGCCCGGACCGAAGCCCGGCGGGAATTCGGCGATATGGAGGTCACGCGCACCTACTGCCGTCAGAAAAGCCGACGGCGGGAGTATCGGTTCCGGTTGACCGACTTTCTCGACGGATTCCGCCACGATCTGCGCTACACCCTACGCACCCTCAGGGCCAGACCCGGCTTCGTGCTGGTCGCGATCCTCTCCCTGGCGGTCGGGATCGGCGCCGATACGGCCATCTACAGCATCTACACCACCCTCTTCGATGACGATCGCGGGGTAGCCGAGGCCCACGAGCTCGTCCAGGTCGGACCGAATGACAGCTATTGGGGCA
>CAYSYY010000190.1:0-7055 GCA_964435265.1 uncultured Gemmatimonadota bacterium | reverse complement strand
CGAGCAGTTCCTCGACGATGCTGCTCAGCCGGTCCACCTCGCGCACGATCCGCTGTACGTAGTCGTGCACGTCCCCCTCGGGTCCCACCGATTCCAGCACCAATTGGGCCAGACCCTTCACCGACCCGAGCGGATTGCGGATCTCGTGGGCGACCTTGGTGGCCATGCTCCCCAGCGAACTCATGCGGTCGGCCTTGCGCACCCGCTCCCGGAGGTCGATGACCTCGCCCAGGTCGACCAGGACGACGATGTTGCTCAGGATCCCGCCTTCGCGGTCGGGTACCTGGCTGGTGATCACACCCAGATCAGCCGTCTGCCCCCGACCGTTGCGGACCCTGATCTCGCGGGTCCGGCCGTAGGTGACGCCGCGGCCGAGGAGGTCCTCGATGATGGCCAGGAAGGATGCGTTCTCCTCGGGCGAGGGGATGACGGCGCGCAGGTCGCGGCCGATGAGCGATCCCTCCAGGCCCAGGATCTCACGGGCCGCCGAGTTGACATGCTCGAGCCGGCCTTCGGTATCAGTGGCCAGTATTCCGCCCTCCATCGATTCGATGATCCCGTGGATCGCACGCTTCAGGTTCACCAGCGAGTTCAGGGCCTGTTCGAGCGCCAGGGCGAGGGTTGCGACCTCCTCGGGCTCCCGGGCCATATCTATGATCGCGTCCACTTCCCGGGGATCGAGCAGTTCGCGGCGGGCGAGCTCGCGGATCTTCTCGGCCAGCCGGTGCAGGGGAGCGGTGGTGATCCACGCCACCGTGGTCAGACCGATGACGGTGAAGCCGGTGGCGATGAGCGCGACCCAGATGATCCAGCGCCCGATCTCACGGATGTTCCGGTACGGTTCGAGGGTGATGAGGTAGTACCCGTTCGCGATGGCCCGGTGGGCGGTCACGAGGTGCAGTTCGTTCTCCAAGCCGATGCGGATGATCCGTGATTCGGCCGGATCACTGGTCAGCGCAATCAGGACGGCCAGGTCGTTGGGGGTCACCTGCCCGGCCGGATCGAAGGGGAGGAGAGGACCGGCCGGCGGGGTTCGGATGAGGACGAAGCGGACGCTGTTCTCGGAGCGCTCCCGCTCGTGCAGACCGACCTGGGTGCCAAGGGCGCCGAAGAGATCTTCGCCGGTCCGGGCGGCTTCCCGCTCGGCGGTGGACGCCAGGCTCCGGGCGAGCGCGACGTGGTAGCTCCAGGCCCGCTCCTGCAGCACCGTACTGGTCTTCCGGTAGACCAGGATAGTGTGGGCCAGGGCGATCAGCACGATCAGGAGCGGCAGGGTCACCACCAGCCTGAGACGGACCCCGGAGTGGCGGATCTTTCGGTCGATACGGTTCATCTCACGTCCCCTGCACGCTGGCGGCCTTGACCGTGCCGTCCTTGTCGGATTCGATCTCCTCGGTGTCCTGGGTGACCCGGAGCACTTCCTCGAGGGTCGTGGTACCCCGCAACACTTTGTCGAGACCGTCCTCGCGCAGCAGCTTCAGACCCTGGGCGCGGCCGGCGTCGGCGAGGATGTTGGAGTCGGCCCCCTGGTTGATGAGATCGCGGATCCGGCGGTTGACGATCAGCAGCTCGTAGATACCCGTCCGCCCGGCGTACCCGGTGTTCATGCACTCCGAGCAGCCGTTCCCGTGTTGGAAGGCGAAGTCATGCAGGGCCGCCACGCCGGCGAACTGTTTTACGAGCTCTGGATCGGGCTCGTAGGCAACGCGGCAATGAGGGCAGATGGTGCGCACCAGCCGCTGGGCCAGCACGGCGTTCACCGTATTCGCGATCAGATAGGCGGGGACGCCCATGTCGATGAGCCGCACCACCGCGCCGACGGCATCGGTGGTGTGCAGAGTCGAGAAGACCAGGTGACCGGTCAGCGCCGCCTGCACCGCGATCTGGGCGGTCTCCACATCGCGGATCTCACCGACCATGATGATGTCGGGGTCCTGGCGCAGGATCGAACGCAGGCTCGTCGCGAAGGTCAGTCCCGCCTTGGGATTGGTCTGGACCTGATTGATCATCTCGAGCTGGTACTCGATCGGGTCTTCGACCGTGACGATGTTCTTGTCGGGGCTGTTGATCTCGGAGAGCGCGGAGTAGAGGGTGGTGGTCTTTCCCGACCCGGTCGGCCCCGTGACCAGGACGATCCCGTTGGGACGATTGATGAGCCGGCGGAAGTCGCGGAGGGGCGCCGCCGGGAATCCGATGCGGTCGAGGCGGAGCTGATCGCGGCTGGTCTCGAGCAAACGCATCACGATCTTCTCGCCGTGGTAGGTCGGCAGCGAGCTGACCCGGATATCCACTTCCATCCCGTGCAGGCGCACGTGGAAGCGCCCGTCCTGCGGGATGCGCTTCTCGGCGATATCCATGAACGAGAGGATCTTGATCCGCGTGATGACCGCCGACTGCAGCCGCTTCGGCGGGGTCATGTCTTCTTCGATGAGCACACCGTGTATCCGGTAGCGGATCCGGAGGTACTGGGCCGAGGGCTCGATGTGCACGTCGGAGGCGCCGTCGCGCAGGGCCTTGCCGATAATGAGGTTCACCAGCTTGACGACCGGCGCCTCCTCGGCGATCTCGGTCATCTCCTGCAGGTTGTAGTCGTCGTCCGTCACACCCTCATCGAGGTGGACGAATTCGATCGCCTCTTCATCGCTCAGCTCGCCGAACTCCCGGAAGAAGGCGGTGAGCCCGTAGAGTCGCTCGATGGCTCGGTCGATATCGGCCCGGGTGCCGATGATCGGCTCTATCTCGACGCCGGACAGCCGTTTCAGGTCGTCCAGCTTGGCGATATCGAGCGGATCGAGCACCGCGACCTTGAGGACCTCGCCGTTGTCGATGGTCTGGATGGGTACACTGCGGGTGCGGCGGGCCACATCCTCGGGGATCATCTTGGCGACGGTTTCGTCGGGCTCGTACCCGGTCAGCTCGAAGATCTCGACATGGAGCTGCTCGGCGAGCGCCTTAATCAGTTCGGTCTCGGGGATCAGCCGCATATCGCGCAGGATCTCACCGAAGCGCTTGTACTCGTGCTTCTGCTGCTCCAGGACCCGCCGGATCTGCTCCGGGGAGATCAGACCCTTCTCCTGCAGGATGTCGCCGAGCTTGCGGCGACGCTCCTGCATCGGCTGATCCCTGAGGGGATCTTCCTTCCCGATCTTGAGCGGTGTCATGATTCTGCTCCCTCCTGGAGCGGACCCGCTGTCTCGAACCCGGCCACGCGGGGCAGGACCTCGATCGCGACGGGCACCAGCTCGGGATCGAACTGGGTGCCGGAACAGTCCAGGAATTCCTGTACGATCTCGTCGGTCGAACGAGCCCGCCGGTAGAAGCGGTCGTGGGCCATGGCATCCCAGGTGTCGGCCAGGGCCAGGAGCCGGGCCATGAAGGGGATGTTCTCCCCCGCCAGTCGGTCGGGGTACCCCCGGCCGTCCCAGCGCTCGTGGTGATGGCGGATGCCGTCGAGCGCGGGCCGCAGGAAGCTGATCGGTTTCACGATCTCGTACCCGATGGTCGGGTGCTGTTTGACCAGGCTGAATTCGTCCTCGGTCAGCTTCTCCTTGGTGGAGAGGATATGGGTGGGCAGCCCGATCTTGCCGACGTCGTGCAGCAGGGCCGAATAGCGGATCATCTCCACCTCCCGCCGGTCGAGCCCGACCTCGCGGGCCAGATGAATGGCGTTGCGCATCACCCGCTCCGAATGGCCGCGCGTGTAGGCGTCCTTGGCGTCGACCGCGGCGGCCAGGGCGGCGACGGTGTCCAGGTAGCTGATCTCGAGGCTGCGGTAGAGCTGGGCGTTGCGGGCCGCCACCGCGACGTGGCTCGCCAGGGTCTTGAGGAACTCGATGTCGTCGGGGCTGAAAGTATCGCTGGAGGAAGCGGCGGTCAGGGTCAGCGCCCCGAACACCTGGCCGCCGCTGAAGAGGGGGAAACCCACGCTCTCGACCGGCCGGTCGCCGACCCAGATGCTGGTGCACTGGATCCGGTGATCGTGGCGGTAGATGACACAGAGGTTCTCGCTCTCGATGGTTCTCAGCGCCAGTTCGTGCTGGGTGTCCACAATCGCCGGGGCCAGATCGTCATCACCGATATCGGCCCGTTTGAGCGCCTCCTCCAGCGGCGTTCCACCTTCGATCTCTTCCGGATCGACGGTGAAGAGCCCGGTCACGGTCGGGCAGATATGTTCTCGTACGTTCCCGGCGATGGTCGCGCCCAGCCTCTCGAGTGAGAGATGGCTCGAGAATGCGTGCCCCGCCTGGTTCAGGCTGGCGAGCTGGTCGACTTTGCGTACCAGCGAACGGGTCATGATGTTGAAGGAGTGCACCAGGTCGCCGATTTCGTCATCGACCTCGTAAGCGATGCGGCGGGTCAGATCGCCGCCGGCGATGGCGTCGGCCACATCGCCGGCGACCTTGAGGGGAGTGATGATGTAGCGCGAGGCGTAGAAGAGCATGACGAAGCCGGTCGCGACCAGGGCGATGATCGGGATGCGCAGCAGGAACGCCACGGCTTTGAGTTTCTCTTCGAAAGTTTCGAGATTGGTGAAGATCAGCACTTCATCGGAATACTGCACCGTCTGGATACCGCTGTTCAGCTCCAGGAACGCCACGATGATCATGACCACCAGCACCACGCCCAGGACCATGAAGGTGAAGCGTCCCTGCAACCCCAGCCGCAGGGGATTCACCTTCACCTCCTTTCCCTTGGTGTGGCCGTTCAGGCGCCGTTCGACCCCCGAGAGCGCCATCATGCCGGAGTCCAGGCCCGGTTCCTGCGCCGACTGACCGGCGTTGTTCCCGTTCTTCCCGTTCGGGGGGCTCACGGCAGTTCCGCCACACCGGGGACCGGCAGGATGCGCGGACAAACCAGGATGATCAGCTCCCGTTTCTCCATCCGGGTCACCCGGTTCGAGAAGAGGTACTTCAGTATCGGGATCTTGCTCAGGACGGGGATCCCCCGTACGGTCACCGACTCCTCTTCACGCATGAGCCCCCCCACTACCAGGATCTCACCGTCACCCACCACCACCGAGGAGGTGGTCCGCCGCGAGGCGACGACCGGCACGCCCTCGGCGCTCAGGGTCGGAGCCGAGGAGAACTCGGCCGTGAGCTGGACCTGGATGTGGGTGGAATCGAGAATGGTGGGGGTGACGTTCAGGATGATCCCGACGTCCTTGAACTGGGTCTGGACCAGAGTCGTGCCCTGCCCCAGGATCGCTTCGGTGTAAGGGATCTGATCGGTCATGCTGGTATTGGCGGGCCGGCCGTCCAGCACCACCTGGTACGGCCGGCTCAGGATATCGGCGTTGGCGATGGTGGTCAGGGCGCGCAGGGCTACATCGAGGCTGAGATCGCCGCCGTAGAGGGTGCCGAGGTACATCCCGGCCAGATCGGTCACGAAACCCGACGTGCTCAGCCCGGGCAGCTGCAGCAGGGCGCTCTCGACCTGGTCGCTCCCGCTGATGCCGAGCTGATAATCGATCCCGGCGCTGGCGTCCTCGGAGTGAACCATCTCGGCCAGGGCCACCCTGATCTCCACCTGACGAGGAGGGATGTCGATCAGTTCGATATAGCGGGCGAGCTGTTCCACGTTGGCCACGTAATCCACCACGTAGATGACGTGGCTCTGTACATCCACCCGCAGGGTGGCCTGATCGCTGAGAATCTCCTTGAGCTGGTTTTCGAACTGCTGCACCCCCATCGTGCCTCCGGCGCCGGCCTGACCGGTGGCCCCGGCGGCCCCACCGGCTGCTCCCGTCATCGCCGCGCCTCCGCCGCCGAGTCCGCCGGCCGCTCCCCCCGATCCCGTCGCCGTCATCGCGAAGCGGGAGGCCAGCCAGGTGAAGGGGATGACCCGCTCCTCGATGTCCTCCACGATCTGGATGAAATCACGCTGCTGGATGTAGGTGAGTCCCAGCGGTTTCAGGATCAGGTCGAGGGCGTCGGCGACATTGGTGTTCCGCAGGACCAGACTGCCGATCAGCAGCGAGTCCTTCTCGGTCCCGAAGCGCGGGATGATGTGGCTGAGTCCGGAGATGTCGATGATGACGGTGAGTGCTTCCTGCAGCGATCCTGCCCCGAGCTGCAGCAGGGGGATATCGATCTGCGAAAGGTCGACCTGCCCCTGCGCCCGACCCTGACCGGCAACGGTACAGAGCAGGGCGAGGAAGACCGCGGCGATCACCTGCCTGGTACGCATGGTGTCTCCTTCCCGGACAGTCATCGGAGACCGTTCCTCTGGGGAGGGATGGTGTAGGTGAAGTGATATTGGATCCATTCCGAGCTCGTCTTCACTTCCCGGAAGAGGACGATCGAGTTCCGCATGACTTCGCGCAGTTCCCAGTCGGTACCCGGGATCTTCTCCCCGACGCTCACGATGTGTCCGTTGATCCGGGCCCGGTAGGTTCCGGGGGCCTCCGAGTATTCGGAGATCGACTGCAGCCGGAGGCCCTCGGGCCATTCGTCCAGCTTTACCTCCCGAAGGGTGGGATCTCGAGGCCGGGTCGCAGGTTGCGTCGGCCGGATCGGCCCGCGCTGTGTTGAGATTCCCCGGTTCTCGGCGAAGGGATTGACGATCAAGCTCCGGGCGATGCGGGCCGCAACAGCACTGTCCGACAGCGCAGGGTTTAGAATCTCGATTGGTACCTGGTCAACTGTCAGATTCCCCGGCGAAACACCCACCGAATGCGGGCCACCGGTTGCCGGCGGACCGCCCGGCTGGACCGCTCCGCCGACGGTGGACGGCGGACCGGCGGCGGGAATGCCGCTCTCCTCCCCCCCGCCACCCAGCCGTATGATGAGGAGCCCGCCGAGCACGACCAGGATCGCGAAGAAGATGAGCAGTTCCCGCTTCTGCTTGCTCATCAGTCCCTCCCCCCGTCTCCGCCGGGATCCATTCCGCCCGGCTCTCCCGGCGGCTCCAGCAGCGTCTTCACCGCCGGTGCACCGGGCGAGCTGGTCGGGCAGACTCTCCGGCTCGGGGATTCGAGTTGGTCGGTGATCGGCGTGAGCGACTCGATCGCCGGGGACCGACTCCTGCGCGCGGAAGTACCGCTGGCGGTCACGCCG
>CAYSYY010000189.1:0-7092 GCA_964435265.1 uncultured Gemmatimonadota bacterium | reverse complement strand
GTTGGAGCTGTCCCAGACATCACCGGTACGGGAGAGCGCCGGCGGATCGAATGATGATGCGGCCTCACCGGAAGGGAAGGCAGCCTCGTCGGAACGGGCCTGATCGCTCAGCCATGCTTCGACCACCGCCCGGGGGAAACGCCACTGGTTGCCTACCCGGATGGCGGGGAGTTCTCCCCGCTTCACTATCCGATAGATCGTGGTACGGTCGACCTTGAGAACATCCTGCAGCTGTCGGGTGGTCAGCAGATCCTGCACGTCACGGCCCCCATGTAGTTACATATGATGCAGACACAAACACAAAGAACGCCTCATATGCATCATATGTCAACGAATAAATCAGATGCATTCCCATCATATGCATCATATACAACAGAACAGGGGATCATATCATGACAAGCCCTCCATGAATACGGCCCGGATCCGTCGTCAGGGCGAAGACAGCAGCAACGAACACTGCGGGAATGACCAGGCTGAGGCGCGGACCTGCCCGAGCGGCCCGTCGCAGCCAGAAAAAAACGCGCCGGCACCCGGGAGACATCAGGTCGGATGCATGGTTGTCCACATCGTCACACGGACACCACGCGGATTTCACATGATCGCTATAATTGTTTTTCGCACATAGAGTTACAAAAGAACAAAGGGATTGACAGGTCCTTATACCCCAGCTGTCAACATGTTTCTACACACAATAATCAACATATGGGGTGAAAAATGACGAAAGACTACAAAATATTGCGCATATGATTTGACAACCGCACCACCGGGAAGTAGACTCGATCGGGTTGCTCACTGGGAGGGGCTCCTTTCCACCGCGTACACTGCTTCAGCCGTGCCACCTTCTTGCTCGTACGCGACTTTTGTGGCCTGGCAACGTGAAGGAGATCTGAATGGGCGAAGGTGGTTTCGATGGATTCCGCAAGCGCTCGGGGCTGATCGTTCCATTCCGGAGAGAGAAGATTGAGAACGCGATCCACGCCGCCTGCGAGGCCGTGGCCCGCGACAGCGATTACACCCCGCCGACGGACCTGTCCGGTACCATCACCGACGGCGTCATCGCGCAGATGAACCTGCGGCAGAGCGAGTTCTTCGTCTACCCCGACGAACAGGGGAAGCGCATCCCCAACATCGAGGATGTGCAGGACCTGGTCGAGGTCCTGCTCGCCGAGTCGGGCGAGACGCTGGTGGTGGCCGCCTACAAGCGTTACCGCCGCAAGCGCGAGGTCGCCCGCAGCCGGATCCGGGTGCGGGACGAGGGTCATAACGGCGAGGTCGACGTCACCGATGCAAGCCTCCTGCTGGTAGAGTCCACCTCCGACAACATCACCCGGCCGTGGGATCACCGCCGGATCGTGCAAGCCATCATCGAGAATACCGACCTCTCGGCCGAGGTCGCGATCGCGGTGGCCAAAGATGTGGAGAACCGGATCATCGACAGCAGCATGAAGACGGTGAACACCACCCTGATCCGGGAGCTGGTGAACAACGAGCTGACCGAGCGCGGCTTCCAGAACCAGCTACGTGACCTCTCGCTTTACGGAGTGCCGAAGGATTTCGTCGAAAATCTGATGAACACGAAATCCAACGAGAACTCGAACATCGTCAACAATAATCCCGAGGCGGTGAACCTGGGCCTGGCCGAGTTGATCCTGAAGCAGTGGGCACTCGACACCATATTCAGCCCCGAGGTGAAACGAGCTCACGACACCGGGGCCATTCACCTGCATGACCTCGGCTACCCCCACCGGGTCTACTGCTCTTCGCACTCGATCGAGTACGTGAAAAAATACGGTCTGAAAGGTCTGGCCAATCTGAGCACGACCTCGAAGCCGGCTCGCTCGGCTTCGGTCCTGACCGGGCATCTCAATACCTTCCTGGCGTCGATGCAGGCCAACTACGCCGGCGCCCTGGGTATCGCCTATATCAATATCCTCTACGCCCCCATGCTCGAGGGCCTGAGTTGGAAGGAGTACAAGCAGATAGCCCAGGAGCTGATCTTCAACGGCTCCCAGAATGCTTTCTCGCGCGGCGGTCAAACCCTTTTCCTCGATTTCAATATCCACACCGGTATCCCCTCCTACCTGCGCCGCGTGCCCGCCATCGGTCCGGGTGGCAGGTACATGCTGCGCCTGGCCGACGGCACCAAGGTCGGGCTTGAGGAGGTGCTGCGCTCCGAGACCGACGCCGACGGCTACCCCCTCATGGATCTCTACCACGTTGATGATGCGGGCGAGCGGCGGCTGGTACTACGCGAACTCTATGACCCGAACGCGGGTATCATCTACGATGAGAGCGTGGCGATGGTGCTGGCCGAGCGCGGCGAAGCGATCGTCACCTACGGTGACTACGAGGTCGAAGCCCGGCAGTTCTGCCTGGCCCTGCTCGAAGTCTGGGGCGAGGGCGATTCCAACGGCCGCATCTTCGAATTCCCGAAGTGCGACTTCCACATCAGCGAAGAGACTTTCGAGGATCCCGAACAGTACCTGGTCTTCGCCCGGGCCTGCGAGCTGGCCAGTTCCAACGGCTCGACCTACTTCGTGTTCGATCGCGACGAGGTCACCCTCTCGGCCTGCTGCCGGTTGCGGACCACGATTGAGAGCAACCGCATGCTCACCCACCCCGAGAATATGCGCTTCTGCGGGTTTCAGAACGTCACCATCAATATCCCGCAGGCGGCCTACCGGGCTTCACGCTCCAACGGCAAGGAGATCCTGGCCAACCTCTTCGACGAACTCGATCGCACCATGGATCTGGCCGCCGACGCCCACCTGCAGAAGAAAGCCGAGATCGCCGAGATGATGTCTGGACCGGGGCACCCGCTGTGGCAGATCGGGCGCCCCTCCAACGACGGCAAGCCGTACATCGACCTGGAGGACTGCACCTATATCCTCGGCCTGATCGGCCTTAACGACGCTGTTGATTTCCTGATCGGGAAGGAACTGCACGAGAGCCCCGAGGCGATGAAACTTGGATTGAAGATCGTCTCGCACATGTTCCTGAAAGCGAAGAAGCTCTCTAAGAAGCACGGATTGAAATTCACCCTCGAGGAATCTCCGGCCGAGAGCGCGGCCCGCCGTCTGGCCAAGACCGACCTGGTCTACTACCGGGACGAGGCCAGTACAGTGGTCAAAGGAGACAGCGAGGACGTCGCCTATTACACCAACTCGATCCACCTGGCAGCCGAAGCACCGGTTTCGCTGGTAGAGCGCATCCGGCAGCAGGCCAAGTACCACAGCCTCATCGAGTCGGGTGCTATAACCCACGCCTTCGTCGGCGAGGAACAGCCCTCGGCCGGCGCTATCGCCGCCTTGATGAAGGAGGTCTTCTACCGCACTCAGTCAGCTCAGGTGACGGTGAGCCCCGAGTTCACTTTCTGCGATGACTGCAATCACATCATGCGCGGGTTGCTCGAGACCTGCACCCGGTGCGGCTCCGACAACGTCTATGGTGAGACCCGTGTCGTCGGTTACTTCAGCAAGATCCAGAACTGGAACAAATCGAAACAGTACGGCGAACTCACTGCCCGCCAACGCGGCCGCTATGCGATCGAGACCGCCGATACCGAAGAAATGGTGACCGCCGGAACGGAGCACTCTACATGGCCAAGCCCTTCAGGATCCTCGTTTTCGGAAAACCCGGTTGCGACAAATGCACCGTCCTGAACCAACGGATCGACGATCTCCTCGAACAGGATGAGTGGCAGGACTTCGAAAAGAAGTACTGCGATGTGGAGACCGAAGAGGGTCTGATCGCCTTCGCCGAAGCAGAGTGCATCAATCCGCAGCAGATTCCGGCCCTGCTCGTAACCCGGCGAGACGAGGACTCGGGGCACTACGACCCCTTGTCGAATCCGAGTCCCGGCGAGTTCGATGAAGTATGCAAGAAATCGAAGCTCTACCAGTATCTGGGACTGCGCACCGACTACTCAGGGGTGGGCCGGGGAGTGATCTCCCCGAAGATGCTCACGACCGTGTTCAATGAAGCCCGCGCCCGGTAGCCCCGTGTCCGGCAAACCCGCGGGTATCGCTCTCAGCATCGGAATCCGCCCTGAAGTCGGAACCTCGATCTACGCCTTCCTGTCCAATCCCACCCTGGTGGACTACCCCGGCTACATGGCCGCGGTGTTCTTCACGAGCGGGTGCAACTTCCGCTGCGGTTTCTGCCACAATCCCGACCTGCTTCGCACCAAACAGCGGGGGATCACCTGGGAGCGGCTCGAAAGAGCCTGCGCCAGGTTCACCGAGGATTGGACGACAGCGGCGGCGATCACCGGGGGCGAACCGACCCTGGCCGGGGATCTGCCCGAGCTGATCGCATTCTTCAAAGGACTGGGCTGGCGGGTCAAACTCGACACCAACGGCTCGCGGCCCGAGGTGCTGGCCGCCATCCTGCCCGAGGTGGATTACGTCGCGATGGATGTCAAGGCGGGGCCCGATCGTTACCGGGAGCTGACCGGATTCGGGGACATCGGGAAGATCACGGACAGTATCGCGCTGCTCATCGAGAGCGGCTGCAGCAGCCTGGAGAGTGACCGTGATGGCGAGGAGCATCCAGGCCCCGATTACGAGTTGCGCACCACCCTGATCGAGCCCTTCCACGATAATGAACAGCTGCGGGCCATGGGCGAGATGATCCGGGGTACCCGCCGCTACGTGCTGCAGGCTTTCATCCCCCGCGACGATATGCCCGACGCCGCCTTCAGCTACTGCCACCGCACTTCCCCCGACCGGCTCCGCGAGGTGCAGGCGATGATGGCGGAGTACGCCGAAGAGGTCCTCATCAGGGGTGAGTGAAAGTACCACCTGACGCTATCTTGCTTTCACCCGGCCAGGGGCATACCATCGCACCGACCGCCCCGTGCCGAAAGGATCGGTATGAGCACCCTCGACTCGACGACCACCGTGATGAACTGCCTGCCCGCCGCCCTCCTCGTTCTGGGTCTCGTGCTCCTGCCCCTGCTCCCCACCGCCTGCAGCCGTGAGCCGGAACCGGCGCGCCCCACCACCCTGGCCGGACGCTCCGCGGTCTATGCTCCGCATGCCGCCATCGCCACCAGCCAGCCCCTGGCCTCGAGCGCCGGGCTCGAAGTGCTGCAGCGGGGCGGCAACGCCATCGATGCGGCGGTGACGGCGGCGGCCGTACTGGCCCTGGTCGAGCCGCACATGACCGGTCCGGGGGGGGACGTCTTCGCCATCCTCTGGTCGGCCCGCGACGGCCGGCTCATCGGGCTGAACGCGAGCGGCCGTTCGGGCTCGCTGATGACCCGGGAGGAACTGCTGGCCCGCGGCCGTGACCGGATCGGCAGCGGCGCGGAGGCGATCACGGTGCCGGGAGCGGTCTCGGGCTGGGCGGCCCTGCTCGAGACCTACGGCACGATCACCCTGGCCGAGGCTCTGGCGCCGGCCATCCGGCTGGCCGAAGAGGGCTTCCCCGTCTCCCCGATCATCGCGCGGCAGTGGGCGGCTCAGACCCGTAAACTGCAGCGCGATCCGGGGGCCGCAGTCACCTACCTGATAGAAGGCGGGCGTGCCCCCCGGGCCGGAGAGCGGTTCAGGAATCCCGATCTGGCCCGTAGCTTCCGGATGCTCGCCCGGAGCGGTCCCGGAGCGCTGTACGGGGGTGAACTGGGGCAGCGGATCGTGGAGCACATCGAGCAGCTGAACGGGTTCCTCACCCTGGATGATCTGCGCAGCCACGCCGTTGAATGGGTCGAACCGATCTCGGTCGACTACGGCGGCGCCACCCTCTGGGAACTGCCCCCCAACGGCCAGGGGATCGCCGCGCTGGAGATACTGCGAATCCTCGCGCCCTTCGACCTGCGGGCGATGGGTCACAATACGCCGCAATACCTGCACCACCTGATCGAGGCCAAGAAGCTGGCCTTCGCCGATCTCGACCGCTGGATCGGCGATCCCGGCCATCTTGTACTCACCCCCGCCGAGATCCTCGCCGAGCCTTTCATCGCCCGGCGGCGGGAGCTGCTCGACCCACGGCGCGCGGCCGAACGGGTCGAACCGGGCGAGGCGATCACGGCCAGCGAGACGATCTACCTCTCGGCGGCCGATGATGAGGGAAACATGATCTCCTTCATCAACAGCGTGTTCGACTACTTCGGCTCCGGGGTGGTGGTCCCGGGCACCGGTTTCGTCCTGCAGGACCGCGGGGTGGGCTTCACCATGACACCCGAACGGCCGAATACCGTGGCGCCCCGCAAGCGCCCCTTCCACACCCTCATCCCCGGTTTCGTGACCCGTCCGGGGCTCGACGGCACCGCCGAACCGTGGCTCGCCTTCGGAGTCATGGGCGGCTCGATGCAGCCGCAGGGGCACGTGCAGGTGCTGTTGAACATCCTGCTTTTCGACATGGACGTGCAGGAAGCGATCGACGCTCCCCGCTTCCGGCATCTGAGCGGGCGGCGGATCGTGCTGGAAGCCCCCATCGACGCAGACGTCCGGCGAGCCCTGGAACGGATGGGACACATCATCGGCGATGAGAGCGGCACATCCTTCGGCGGGGGTCAGGCGGTCATGCGGAGCGGGGCCGGCTGGGCGGCCGGTTCCGATCCCCGCAAGGACGGGATGGCGGTGGGGTATTGAGATCCGTGGAGTGCTTCCAGCACATCCCCCGCTTTCCCCGGCGGTTCTTCACCCGCTCCATCCTCACCCTGCTTTCCCCCCTCATCATCCCTTATCTCTTCGCCGGATGCGCCCGCGCCCCGGTCCCGGGCTCCTCGACTCCTCCGGGTGCGCCGACCGGACTGCTGACCGACTATCTCGCCGATCCGCTCCTTACCGGTTCCCTCACTCCCCACTTCACCTGGCAGGTGAACGACTCCGACCGCAACGAGATCCAGACCGCCTGCCGGATCCTGGTCGCCTCCGATCCCGCGATCCTGGCTTCAGACCGCGGCGATCTCTGGGACAGCGGCCCGGTGCGCTCCTTCCGTTCGGCCGCCGTGCCCTACCGCGGCGCGCCGCTCGACGGCGCCGCCCGTTACTGGTGGAAGGTGCGTACCTGGGACCGCAGCGGGCTGGCCGGGGCGTGGAGCGAGCCGGCCCGCTGGACAATGGGATTGCTGGAGAAGGCCGATTG
>CAYSYY010000188.1:0-7101 GCA_964435265.1 uncultured Gemmatimonadota bacterium | reverse complement strand
CGGCTGATGGATCTGCACTCCTCCTTCACCAGTGATTGCCGCCCGGGACTCCTGCTCCTGCTGGCGGCCACCGGTCTGCTCTTCCTGATCGCCGGCGCCAATGTCACCGGCCTGCTGCTGACCCGGGATCACTCCCGGCGCGAGGAGCTGGCCGTACGCCGGTCTCTGGGCGCTTCGCGGGGACGGTTGCTCTTCCAGCTCTTCGCCGAGCGCATTCTGGCGGCGGTCGCCGCCGGTCTGCTCGGAGCTCTCCTCATCCTCTGGCTGCAACCTCTCATCCTGCAGTTCTATCCGATCGATATCCCCGGGTTCGAACTGTCCGGACTCTCCCCGGTGATCGCATTCACCACTCTCGTTCTGGCGGTTCTCACCGTCATCCTTGCCGGGATCCTGCCCGCCCTCAGGTGCACGGCGGACGATCCCGGTACGTCGCTCATGACGGGCGGACGACGGTTCACGACCGGCCGGTCGGGCTTCCGGCGCGGGCTGATCTTCGCCCAGATCGCCCTGACCGTCACCCTGCTGATCTCTTCGGGGCTCCTGATCAGGAGCCTGACGGGTCTGATGCGGATCGAGCCCGGCTTCAATCCGGAGAATGTATTCACCGCCGAGCTCGAACTTCCCTCGGCCCGGTACCCCGAACCGGCTGCCCGGATGGCGTTCTTCAACGGAATACTCGACCGCATGCGATCGGCACCGGGAGTCGAGTCGGCCGCCATGATCAACCTGCTGCCGATCCGCGATCCCTTGAACTGGTTCCATGTCAGTCCTGAGGGAGATCCGGACCCCTATCAGGAGATCATGCTGCGATCGGTCACTCCGGACTACTTCCGCACCATGCAGATCCCCCTGGTCCAGGGCCGGTCTATCCGGAGCGGGGACACGCGGGAGAGTCCGCGGTGCGTGCTGAGCCGGCATCTGGCCGCCCGGCTCTTTCCCGATATCGATCCCATCGGCCGTCGGGTGTCAATCGATTATTTCGGACAGGTTTACACCCTGGAGGTTGTCGGGGTAGCCGGGGACGTCCTGGCCGAAGGGCTCACCGCCGAACCCGGTGCGATTCTCTGGGCGGCCTATCCGGCGCTAGCCTATACCTGCATGACAGTTGTGGTCAGGACGTCGGGGGAAACTTCAGCCGCCATGAAGGCGCTCCGGGAGGCGGTCCGGGATCAGGACCGCGACATCCCCATGGCCCGGGTGGCGATGATGGAGGATCTGATCTCGGACTCGGTGTCGGAACGGCGCACCATGACGATCATTCTGACGCTCTACGCCGTCATTCCCCTCTTCCTGGCCGCGGTCGGCCTCTACGGTCTGCTGGCTTACATAGTCCGGCAGCGCTTCCGGGAGATCGGGGTCCGGGTCGCCCTGGGAGCTGCCCCCGGAGCGATCGTGTCTCTGATCCTGCGCCAGGGGTTATGGCTGGTCGGATCGGGACTTCTCGTCGGCGGCGCCGGGGCGATCGGGGCGACGCGGCTGATCAGGAATCAGCTCTTCGGGGTGACGCCGACCGATCCCGTGACCTTTCTGGGGGTCGGGGTGGTCGTGGCCGTGGTAGCTCTGGCGGCCTGTCTTATTCCCACCCTGCAGGCGGTCCGGGTGGATCCCAATAAGGCTCTGCGGGTTGAGTAGCCCCGCCGCCGGAACGGATCAGCGTCCACCCGGCGGCAGCTTGAAGCTCACCGAGAGACCGCCGCCGCTGGTGAAGAAGGTCGTCTCGAGGCCCTCGGTAGCCAGCAGTTCCCGCACGAACTCATCGGTGCCGGGCTGTCCCCCCCGGCCGCGCCCGCCGTACCGGCCGCCGGCTCCGACCGGCTGCCGCACGTTGTGGGCCGTGAAACATCCCCCGACTTCGAGCTTGGGGAGCATCCACTGGAAGTACCGGGTGTACCAGTCCTTGTCGGCGTCGCTGAAGACGAAGTCGAAGGGGCCCTCGAGCTGGGGTACCAGCTGGTGGGCGTCGGCCAGGCGGGCGTCGATATGATCGCTCAGCCCGGCTTCTTCGAAGTTGGCCACCGCCTGGCGGTGACGCCGCTCGTCGATCTCGATGGTGATGAGTCTGCCGCCGGTCTTGCTCAGGGCCCAGGCGATCCAGATGCCGGAGTGACCGGTCGAGGTGCCGATCTCGACCGCCCGGGTGTAACCGTGTTCGACGATGATGTCGTAGAGTTTCCGGCCGTCGACGGCGGGGACGTTCATATCCCGCCAGCTCCGCCCGCGGCTGTCGAGAAAGGACCGCACTCGACGGTCGAGAGCGGTCTCCTCCTCCTGGGCTCCGGCGGGTATCGAACCGGCGCAGACAGACAGGATGAGGAGCGGGAGGAGGCAGAACATCGTTTTAACGGTCAGGCCATTCATGATCGAATCCCTTCCCATGCCGGATCCTACTCCGACATGATCGCTCCGGACTCCCTTTCGGTGTCTGTGGCAGCGTCTGTCCGGCGACGGGTGGAGGTGAAGGCGAAGTAGGCCGGAATGCCGACGAGCACGGTTCCAAGCGCAATCGATGACTCAACGGGCCGCTCGAGATACGCCAGCACGAGGATCGCGATCGAGACGCACAGGTAGACGATCGGTATGATCGGGAAAAGGGGCGCTGGTGCCCGGCTTACTCCCCGCCGGCGCAGTTTGAAGATCCCGACCACCGCGAAGAGCGGGAAGATGCCCAGGGCGAAGCCCATATAGGTCAGGATCTGGTCGAAGGTGCCGGTGAGCACCATTAACACACCGATGCCGCACTGCAGCAGGATCGATGGCGAGGGTGCTTTGAAGACCGGGTGGACCCGCCCGGCGATCCTGAAGAAGTGCCCCTTGCGGGCCATGGCGTAGTAGACCCGCGGCCCCAGGATGATGAAGGCGCTGATCGAGGAGAACAGGGCGAGAGCGATGAGGAAGGAGATGAATCGCTGCATCGCCGTCCCGAAGAGATTGCCGGCCGCCAGGCCGCCGATCGCGATCACCCCGCTCATCTCGGCCGGGGTGGCGGCGTAGATGAAGAGCAGGTTGAGCATGATGTAGAGGAACATCACCAGGCCGGTTCCGATCAGCAGGGAACGGGGCAGATTGCGCTCGGGATCTTCGATCTCGGAACCGAGGTAGGCCGAGGCGTTCCAGCCGCTGTAGGCGAACATGATCCACATCAGGGATAGCCCGGCGGTCTTGAGATGAGCGAAATCGAAAGTGAAAGTATGGCCCAGGGTGAAGTGGGAAAAATGCCCCCGGCCGACGGCGAAGCCGATGATCACCAGGACCACGATCAGCAATACCTTCATTACGACCAGGTAGTTCTGCACCAGGGTTCCGAAGCGGATCCCCCGCAGGTGGACCAGGGTGAAGCCGAGGATGATCAGGATCGCATAAGCCCGTTTGAGGACGTCGGGATCGGCCCAGGCCACCAGGGCCGGGAAAGCTTCGGCGAGGTACTCGCTGCACCCCAGTGAGGAGGCGGCGATGGGGGCCGAGAAACCCACGAAGAGCGAGACCCAGCCGCTCAGGAAGCCGAGGATGGGGTGGAGGAGGCGGGTGAGGAAGATGAACTCGCCGCCGGCCTCGGGGATGGTAGCGCCCAACTCACCGTAGCAGAGCGCTCCGCACAGGGCGATGATCCCGCCGATGACCCAGAGGATGAGCATGAGCAGGGGATTGAAGAGGTCGGCCATGAGCAGACCGGAAGTGGTGAAGATCCCGGCCCCGACCATGCTGGCGATGACCATGTTGGTGGTGGGGAAAAGGCGCAGCTCGCGATAGAGGGTGGTCCCGGTTTCATCAGGCATGCAGAGAATTCCCGGAATCGGGGCGGTCGGCAGTGATCGGAGAGCCGAGGAACCGGGAAGGTCGGCAGCAGCCAGCGAGACTCGGAACCAAGGTGGTCCGCAGCAGCCGGGCGCCGCCCATGCCTATTATTAAGATGATCTATATATAGATTGACAATATATATGCGTCTGATATCTTGGATCCGGTACCGGTACCAAAGATGAGGTCCGCCGGGATGGAGTACGGCATGGAACCTGAGAATCTCGAGACCCAGAACCTGCCCCGGGTGGCGAACGAACTGCTGATCCTGAGCAGTCTGGCCGACCGGAAGATGCACGGGTATGAGATCGCCCTCGATCTCGAGGAGCGAAGCGGCGGCCTGGTCCGCTTTCAGTACGGCACCCTCTACCCGATCCTGCACCGACTCGAGAAAGCCGGTTTCATCAAGGGGAAGTGGGTCAGGGAGGGCGCGAAGCGCAAACGAAAATACTACACCCTGACGACCCGCGGCCGTGAGTACGCCCGGAGTCAACTGAGGGCCTGGGACGAATTCGCCGGACGTTTTACCGCGATGACACGGGGGTTGCGCTCATGAACCGGTTCGCTCACCTGCTGCACCGGATCGATGCCCGGCTCGATCTGCCCCAACCGACCCGGGGGCGGATCATCCTGGAGATCGCGGCCGATATGGAAGACTACTTCGACGTTCTGCAGGCGCGGGGTGTCGGGGAGGCCGATGCGATCCACCGGGTCGAGGAACGCTTCTCGGTGTCTGAAGAGTCGATCGCCGAACTGGTCGCGATCCATCAGCCGGCCTTCCGTCGCTTCGCCGACTCCCTCTCGGCCCGCGCCCGCACCCGTTTCGAGCAGATCCTTCTGGTGGCTCTGCTGTTGAGCATGGTTGCTGCCGGCGGTCCCCTGCTCGTGCGGGCCGAGATGATCCGTCAGGCGAATGTCTTCGTATGGCCGATCCTGGTGATCGGCGCCGCGGCCGGCCTGATCGTCGTGGCCAAGTTCTATCAGCTCTTTGTCAAGAAGGACCATCGAATCCGGATCCTGCGGACCGGCCTGCCCCTGCTCCTGCTCTGTGCAGGAGGGAGCCTGCTCATCGGTGGATTCGGTTTCGCCGTCGGACTCTTCCGGGTGTTGGAGAAACTGGCGATAGACCTGGAGGGGCTGTGGCTGTACGTCGTCGAGTGGCTGCTGGCCGCTGCACCGGTCGCTCTGCTCGGCATGCTGGTCGCTATGGCCACAGCCCTCTTCTGGCTGATGCTGATCCACGCCGTGGAGAGAATCGAGCAGATGGAGGTGGCGACCCTCCTCTCACGATGAGAGCCGGTCCCCTCGCTGCTCAGAGAAAAGGAGTTCGCAATGCTGGCCTACATCAATTCCGGCGGCCCGGTCATGTGGCTGCTCATCGTTCTGTTCATCGTCATCGTGGTGCTCATCGTCCGGGCTGCCCTGCAGCTCATGCAGACACGGGGGGGAACTCCCGCCGTGATGCCGGGGAGCGTGCACGCGATCCTCTTCTGGGGTGTCTTCGCGGGCGTGCTGGGGATCTACGGGCAGCTCGCCGGGATCTACCGGGCCCTCAACATCATCATCACCGCACCTGAGATCTCGCCGCCCGTCATCGTCGAAGGACTGGCGATCAGCTTCCACACGACCCTCTTCGGATTGGTCATCCTCATGGGGGCGGGTCTGGCCTGGTTCGTACTGTTCAGCCGCTTCCGGGCTCTGAACCGGTCGACCGGCTGAACGGCTGTGCGGTACCGCGGGTGCCGTCCGACCGTGCGCTCCCGCATGGATGTCGCGGCGGCACCCGTGATCTCCGGAACCCCGGGGAGGGTCGCGGGTCCATACGGAATGAACCCGATCCGGAGGTATGGAACATGTCAAGACGCTCCATCCGCGTCCTGGCGCTTATCACGACCGGTGCCCTGCTCTTCATCATGATCGGTCTCCCGCTGAGCATCGAAGAGGTCTTCATCACCCGCGGCGTTACCGAAGGGATCGAATGGCTGCTCGCTTTCTCATTCCTGGTGGTTTTTCTCTTCCTGATGATATCCCTCGTCCATCTGATCCGACGATCCCACGGCCGCCGGCGGTTCTCGACCTTCGAGGTGAGCATGCTTGTCCTGGGGACGGTCTGTCTGATCGGCCTGGGAGGACAGAAGGTGATGCTCGACGAAGTCGCCCGTGAAATGGCGTGGGGGTGGGAATGGCAGGGGGAGTTCATCATCCTCTGCATCGTCCTCGCCCTGCAGCTCCTCTACGCCCTCGGCTTCGTCTCCCGGTGGGGCGAGCGGCCCGAGGCGATCCCGGGCTCTTCCTCTGAAACCGCCGGACCCCTGGAAACAGTGCTGTAATCCGTTACACGAACCGGCGGCCAGCGCGCTATACAGGAGAAAGCAGAACACTCCGACCGCAGGGGTTCCGGATCGGCAGCCCGCGCAATACCGGACCCGGGGCCCCGGTTCCCGAAGTGAGGCGTGCTGACGGTGAATGTCGCCGAACGGCTCTATGAGGATCTGATCGCTCCGGTTGAAGAGCGGATGAAACGGGTGGTGACGGGGATCGTGCACGATCCCGATGACGCCGCCGACGCCCTGGAGAACACCCTGCTCTACATCCGGCCGGCGTCAACGAGTACCTCGATGGGACTGGCCGCCTCTGGGTGGAGCGAAAGAGTGAACTGCCCTTCAGACTCGAGCTCGAGGGAACGGTCGACAGACAGCAGCTCGCCTGGGTCTTCGATTTCCGGTGGGGGGAGCAGGTGGCTCCGGAGGCTTTCGCGCCGGTGATCCCGCCCGATTATGCACCTCCCCCGGGGGCATGATCCCAGTACCGTCTCCCCCGTAGCCGGATTCATCTATCCCTGAGCGTTACTCCGTCTGCAGCACGTCGATCGGATTGATGACCGAGGCCCGCCAGGCCGGGATCAGGCAGGCGAAGATTGTCACCCCCAGCAGGAAGAGACAGGCTCCTGCATAGGTAGTCAGCTGCAGCGGTTCGGTCTCAAAGAGCAGCTGCTCGAGGAGGCTGGATCCGAAAACGGCTCCGATGATCCCCGGTACCAGGCCGATCCCGACCAGCAGCAGTCCGCGTCTCACGATCAGGGTGATGACGTTGGAGCGGTTCGCCCCCATGGCCATGCGCACGCCGAGTTCCCGTCGCATGATATTCACGTTATACGCAAGCATGCCGTAGAGGCCGATCGCGGTCAGCAGCAGGGCCAGGCCGGCCAGGAGGCTCATCGAGGTCGTGACGACCCGGAAGGAACCCAGGGAATCGTTCACGATCGCCTGCATCGTCTGCTGACCGGTGAAGAGGATACGGCGGTTGATA
>CAYSYY010000187.1:3033-7153 GCA_964435265.1 uncultured Gemmatimonadota bacterium | reverse complement strand
GGGTGCGGAGGACGGCATGAGCGAGACCGAGGCCCAGGGGCAACCGGTTCCCTTCCAGATCATGGCCAAGCCGCGCGGTCCGATCTGCAACCACGCCTGCGCCTACTGTTACTACCTCTCCAAGGAACACCTCTACCCCGGCAGCGACTTCCGGATGGACGAAGAACTGCTGGAGATCTATCCCCGGCAGTACCTCGCCTCCCAGCAGGGCTTCCCCGAGATCACCTTCGCCTGGCAGGGGGGGGAGCCCCTGCTCATGGGCCTCGATTTCTTCCGGCGGGCGGTTGAGTTGCAGCAGCGGTACGCCCCGGCGGGTCTGCGGGTCACGAACGCCCTGCAGACCAACGGAACCCTGCTCGATGCCGCCTGGTGCCGCTTCCTGGCCGAGTACGATTTCCTGGTCGGCATCAGTATCGACGGGCCGCGCGAGCTGCACGATCGCTGGCGCCGCGACCGGGGGGGGGAGGGCACCTGGGAGCGCGCGATGCAGGGACTGGAGTTGCTGCAGGAGTACGAGGTCGAATACAACGCACTGACCTGCGTACACGCCGCCAACGCCCCGCACCCGCTCGAGGTCTACACCTTCCTGCGCGACTCCGCCGGGGTTGAGTTCATCCAGTTCATCCCGATCGTGGAGCGCGAGAACGAAACCGGCTTCCAGGAGGGGACGGCGATCACCGACCGTTCGGTCACCGGCGAAGCGTACGGGGAGTTCCTGATCACGATCTTCGACGAGTGGGTACGGCGGGATGTCGGGCGGATCTTCGTGCAGATCTTCGATGTCGCCCTGGCCGCCTTCTTCGGCCACCGCCCGGGGCTCTGCGTGTTCGAGGAAACGTGCGGCTCGGCCCTGGTGCTCGAACACTCCGGCGATCTCTACTCCTGCGACCATTTCGTGGAGCCCCGCCACCGGCTCGGGAACATCCGGGAGGTGCCGCTGGCCGAACTGGCCGGTTCCGAGCGACAGCGCGCCTTCGGTGCGGCCAAGCGTAATGATCTCCCGCGACAGTGCCGGGCGTGTGACGTATATTTCGTCTGTCACGGAGGGTGTCCGAAGAACCGGGTGCTCTCGAGCCCGGACGGCGAGCCGGGACTGAACTGGCTCTGCGCCGGGTACCAGGCCTTCTTCACCCACATCGATCCCGCCATGCGGTTCATGGCGGGGGAGCTGAGGGGCGGACGCCCCCCGGCCAACATCATGTACCGCCTGCCCGGTTCGTCCGCCTGAGGACGGGGCGGTACATCGGCAGGGGAGGGAAGTCGTGCGCAGGCTCATCACCGTACTCGTCACCGCCATCATCGTCTGGCTCATCGTCACCGCTCTGCAGGATGCGACCGTTCCGGAACGCGACTGACGACCGACGATCCATCCCGCCGCCGTTTTCCCTTTCACCGTCTATCCCCGATCGGATGGGCCCGGCCAGGGCTGTGACGATACCGGTCTGAGAAAAGCCGGCGGGAATGGAGGGAGCGGTCGCGACCGGCTCGATCCCGGCTGCGGCCGCCACGGCCGGGAAGAGCCGTGGTGTGCCGGCCCGCGATCGGGTGTAGAATCTGCCGGTCAGGTCTTCACTTGAGCAGGGAGACGGTCATGGCGGAGGAGCGGACGATAAAGCGGCGCGAGGCCCTGCGCCTGGCGGCGGGCGCCGGAGCGGGTCTGGGGCTTTTCGGTTCCCTGCCCCTGGTGGCGGGGTGTGCGGGCCCGGCCGGAGGGCGCCCCCCCAACATCCTTTTCATCTTCAGCGACGATCACGCGCCGCACGCCATCGGCGCCTACGGCTCGCGGATCAATACCACCCCGCATATCGACCGGATCGCGCGGGAAGGGGCGCTCTTCCTCAACAGTTTCTGCACCAACTCGATATGCGCTCCCAGCCGGGCGGTCGTGCTGACCGGCAAGCACAGCCACGCCAACGGCAAGATCGACAACGCCAATGTCTTCGACATGTCCCAGCCGACGGTGAACAAGTACCTGCAGGCGGCCGGATATGAAACCGCCATGATCGGCAAGTGGCATCTGGGGGTCGAGCCGCAGGGATTCGACTACTGGCACACCCTGCCTGGGCAGGGGAACTATTACAACCCCGATTTCGATACCCCCGGCGGCCGGGTGCGGTACGAGGGCTACGTGACCGACATCATCACCGATCTGACCCTGGAGTGGCTGCAGCACGGGCGTGATCCCGCCAGACCCTTCCTATGCATGTGCCAGCACAAGGCGCCGCACCGCAACTGGGTCCCCGGTCCCGATCACCTGCGGATGTACGAAGGGGTGGAGATCCCGGAGCCGGAGACTCTCTTCGACGATTACACCGGCCGCGCCTCCCCGGCGGCGGCCCAGGAGATGACGATCGCCCGCCACATGATGCCCTACTACGATCTCAAGATCACCCCCTGGGAGGCGGAACCGGGGCCGAACTCCTGGTGGGGCCGCATGACGCCGGAGCAGCAGGCGGCCTGGAACGCGGTGTACGAACCGCGCAACGCCGCCTTCCACCGGATGGGGCTCGAGGGGCGGGAACTCACCCGCTACTATTACCAGCGCTACATCACCGACTACCTGCGCTGCATCGCTTCGGTCGACGACAACGTGGGCCGCATGCTCGCCTGGCTCGATGAAACGGGGCTGGCCGACAACACCCTGGTGATCTACAGCTCCGATCAGGGTTTCTATCTCGGCGACCACGGCTGGTTCGACAAGCGGTGGATCTACGAGCAGTCGCTGCGCATGCCCTTCCTCGCCCGCTGGCCGAGGGTGATCCGGCCCGGCACACGGGTCGAGGAGATGATCCAGAACATCGACTACGCTCCGACCTTCCTCTCGGCGGCCGGAGTCGAAGTGCCGGCTGATATCCACGGGCAGTCGCTTGTGCCGCTCATGCGGGGCCGCCACCCCCGCGACTGGCGGCAGAGCATCTACTATCACTACTACGAGTTCCCGGCGGTACACATGGTCGCCAGGCATTACGGCGTGCGCACCGAACGCTATACCCTGGCTTACTACTACCAGACCGACGAGTGGGAGCTCTTCGATCTCGAGACCGATCCGCACCAGCTGCACAGTGTGTACGACGATCCCGCCCGCGCCGGGACGCTCGCCGAACTGAAGACCGAGCTGGGGCGCCTGCGCGACTTCTACGGCGATACCACCGGGACCGATTTCCGCACGGGCTGATCGCAGGGGTGCGAAAGAGGCGGTGTTAGGCACACCTTCGATCGATATGCTATAATCACAGTTTGTTGAAAGGAGCCGGTGATGGACTGGAGAAATCATATTTCGTCGGATCCCGGGATCATGCATGGGACAGTATGCTTTCATGGAACGCGCATTCCTGTCTCAATTGTCCTCGACAATCTTGCTGATGGCATGTCTCCAGAAGAGATACTGCAACAGTACCCCTCCCTGAATGACGACCATATATCAGCGGCAATCGGCTATGCTGCTGAACTCGCCCGGGAACAAGTAGTACATACGTAGGGCTGGCATTCCAGCATGGTACTCAGCCTCAAATTGGATGAGAATCTTCCTGTCGATGCACGCCTTCTCATCGAGGAATGCGGTCATGAAGTACAAACAGCACTGGAAGAGGGTTTAGGAGGCAGCCCGGATCACAAAATTGCAGAAAGATGCCGTGAAGAATTCCGGATCCTCATTACACTGGATAAGGGTTTCGCTGATATCAGGACATATCCACCCGACTCTCATCCAGGCATCCTCCTTCTTCGACCCGCCAGACAAAGCGTTTCTGAGATCATAAAAGTGCTGCGTGACGCATTGGATCTTGCTGATGAGGAGTC
The DNA here is from genome assembly GCA_964435265.1 of uncultured Gemmatimonadota bacterium. Classification (GTDB taxonomy): domain Bacteria; phylum Blakebacterota; class Blakebacteria; order Blakebacterales; family Blakebacteraceae; genus CAYSYY01. Next base: position 3,355 of record CAYSYY010000187.1, on the reverse strand, counting down.
TCCAGATAGTCGTCTCTGGATTGTGGAGCCAGGACGGATACGTATTCGACGATAATAATAACGACTGCCTGTCAGCGCATGAACCTTTCAACCGGTTGCGCTGGTTGCAGGTTACGCACAGGCCGATAGTACGAATAGTACATTACGTACAATAAGTACGGTAAGAGATCTTACCTCCGATGCGGGCGCCGCATCGGCAGAGGCCGGCCGGCTGCCGGTGACCCGCGTGGCTGGCAGATATTTGCGTATGCGAAGAACACGAACCGGAGCAACATCAGGCCGGTCGGATTCGTTGAAGATGTGTACACCCGCCGCTCCCGCG
>CAYSYY010000187.1:0-2933 GCA_964435265.1 uncultured Gemmatimonadota bacterium | reverse complement strand
AGCAACATCAGGCCGGTCGGATTCGTTGAAGATGTGTACACCCGCCGCTCCCGCGGTTCGATCCCGGAACCGGCCCCGCGGGCCGATTCACGGAACCGGGCGGTCGGCTCCGATGAGAGTACCGGGGCGCGGTTCGGCAGGAACTCCTGGCGGAGAGGATTCCGATGTCCCCCCTGCGTACCGCCTTCCGTTCGCTCGCCCGCACCCCGGTCGTAACCCTGGTGGTGGTTTTCTCCCTCGGACTGGGAGTCGGCAGCAACACCGCCATCTTCTCACTGATGCACCAGATCCTGCTCCAGTCCCTCCCGGTGCCCGAACCCGGGGAACTGGTCCTGGCGACCTCACCGCGCGATTTCAAGGGCGGGCGGCAGTCCATGAACGATTCCGGCGAGGCCGAGTACATCTTCAGCTATCCGGCCTTCCGGAAACTGGAAACGGCGGGGGAGGGCACGGTCGAACTGGCGGCTTTCCGGAGCCTGGGAGCCAATCTCGCCACCGATGCCGGGACCCGGAGCGGGGCGATGCTGGTAGTATCGGGGGCCTACTTCCCGGCCCTGGGCATCCAGCCGTACCTGGGACGGTTCATCACGCCGCAGGACGATGTCCACGGGGCCGGCAATCCGGTGGTGGTGCTGGGGTACGGCTACTGGCAGGATCAGCTGGGCGGGGATCCCCTGGTCCTGAACACCTCGCTCCGGGTCAACGGTCACGCTTTCACGGTTATCGGCATCGCCCCCCCGGCCTTCACCGGACTGACCCTCGGGAACACTCCCGACGTCTACGTCCCGCTGGCGTTCAAGCCCCTCATGACCCCGGGGTGGGATGGTACCGACCGCTACAGCGATTACTGGCTCTACCTCTTCGGCCGGGTCGCGCCCGGCCTGACCCGCGCTCAGGCCGCCACGGTCCTGAACTCCACCTGGAGCGGGATCGTCGAGGAGCAGGCGGCCACGGTGGAGGGGCGGGATGAGGAGTACCTCGAGCGGTTCCGGCAGTCTCAGCTCAGTCTCGAGCCGGGGCGCCGGGGGAACAGCGGCTTCCGCAACGGCGCCCGCGAACCCCTGTGGATCCTCATGGCGGCCACGGTCCTGGTCCTGCTCATCGCCATGGCCAATGCCACCAACCTGCTGCTGGCCCGCTCGGCCATGCGGCGCCGCGAGCTCGGCATCCGGGTGGCCCTCGGGGCCGGACGCCGGCACCTGATGATCCAGCTCCTGACCGAAGCCCTGCTGCTGGCCCTGGCGGGCGGGATCATCGGCCTGCTGCTGAGCTCGTGGACACTCTCGCTGATCGTCGGCTGGATCGGCGGTAGCGATGCATCTATCTACTTCCTCACCACCCGCCTGCAGTGGCCGGTCCTGCTCTTCGGTTTCGGGCTGGTGCTGATGGTGGGTCTCCTGCTCGGCCTCTACCCGGCGCTGGAGGCGTCGCGTCGGGATGTCATCGCCAGCCTGAGCGAGGCCTCGGGCCGGGGTTCGGGCGGGCGGGGTTCGGCCCGGGTCCGCCGGGCCCTGGTGGCGGCCCAGGTGGTGATCTCGATCGCCCTGCTCATGCCCACCGGGCTCTTCACCCGGAGCCTCGCGAACCTGCTCACGGTCGACCTGGGCATGCCGATCGAGGACATGGTCACCTTCCGGGTCTCCCCCGACCTCAACGGGTATCCCCAGGAACGGATCCGCGCCCTCTACGACCGCATGGAGAACGAGCTGGCGGCCATCCCCGGGGTGACGGCGGTCGCCGCCTCGGTCGTCCCCCTGATCAGTAACAGCAACTGGGGAAGTAGTCTCACGGTCGAGGATTTCGGCGGAGGCCCCGATATCGATTCGAACTCCAACCTCAACATGATCTGTCCCGGGTTCTTCGCGAAGATGGGCATTGCCCTGCTCACGGGACGGGAATTCGATGCCGCGGACGGGCCTGAGGCCCCGCAGGTGGCAGTGGTGAACCAGACCTGGGCCGATCATTTCTGCGCCGGTGCCAATCCGATCGGGAAGAGGTTCGCCCAGGCGTGGGGGGAGGGGGTGGAACTCGATATCGAGGTCGTGGGGCTGGTGCGCGACACCCAGTACTCGAGCGTCCGGCAGGATCCCCCCCGGCTCTTCTACCTGCCGTGGTCGCAGCTCGAGACCCTGAACGACATGTCCTTCTACGTGCGTTCGGCCCTGCCGGCGGAGGAGACCATCGCCGAGCTGCGCCGGGTCATGTCCACCATCGATCCCGATCTGCCCCTGGAGAACCTCTGGACCATGCGGGCCCAGGTGCGCGAGAACATCATGGCCGACCGGATCGTCATGCAGCTCGCGGCGATGTTCGCGGTGCTGGCCACCGTGCTGGCCATGATGGGGCTCTACGGGGTGATGGCCTACAGCGTGGCCCAGCGGGTGCGGGAGATCGGCATCCGTATGGCTCTGGGAGCGGACCGGAGGAAGATCCGGAGGCTCGTCATGAGCGATCTGCTCCGGCTCCTGGGGATCGGTCTGGCGATCGGCGTGCCCGCCTCGCTGGGCCTGGCCAAGCTGGCGGAATCCCAGCTCTTCGGCGTCACGGCTTTTGACGCTCCGATCCTGGCCGCCGCGGTGCTCCTGCTCACCCTGGCCGCCGTGGCGGCCGGATTGCTGCCCAGCCGGCGGGCCGCCCGGGTCGATCCGGTCACCTCGTTGCGCCAGGAGTGATAACCGGGAGCCGTTCGGACGTACTTTTCTGTAGCATGCGGTTATAGCATGCGGTCGAACTCTCGCGTGCCGGTTATCACCGGTGGAGGGGAAAGGTATGAACTGGGTCCTGGGAGCGGTTTTCGGTCTCGCTTTCGCTGCGGCCTTCGCGGTCGTCTACCATTTTATCCGCACCCGGGGCAAGGACAGGGAATAGCGGACCGGCCGATCGGTCTCACGCTTCATCGCCGTCGCCGAGCGAGGCCAGCCCGTACCGCAGAG
>CAYSYY010000186.1:0-7154 GCA_964435265.1 uncultured Gemmatimonadota bacterium | reverse complement strand
CGGTACCCAGCACCGGCACCAGCACCGCTCCGGTCAGCAGGGCTCCCGCCGCGCCCCCGAGATGATCGGCGACCGAGACCGCCCCGGCCGCTTCGGCCGTCCCTCGGCCCGTGCCCAGACGCACGTGGGTCGCCAGCGGAAAGAGGCACCCCCCCAGGACCCCGGCGAGAGCGACCAGGAGGAAGATCGCGAGCTCGGCCGGCAGATCGGGAGCAGCCGGTGAGCGCAGACGGGGGAGGATGAGGGCGAGGGCCACCGCGAAGAGAGCCACCGCCAGATCGAGGGCCGCGATCCCCGCCAGACCGCGTCGCTCCGCCGGCCCGCGATCGGTCCGAGACGGCAGATCGTTCCCTTCGTCCGCCCCGCTGCGACCGGTCGTCCCGCGCCGATCGGAGGCATCGGCCGTCTCGTCGCCCGACGATTCCGGCGCCAGGGCGGGCAGGAATCGGTTCATGAGCAAGCTCCCCGCCACCAGCCCGGCCATGAACACTCCCACGATGAGACCGATCATCTGGTAGACGTAACCGTAGAGGACCTGGAAGGTGTAGAGCAGGATGAGCTCGGTCGCCATCCCGGCGCACCCCACCGCGGCGGTGGACCACAGCAGGGCGAGGTGCGCGGCCGCCTCCCGCCCCCGGCGGGCCGCGATGAGACCGGCGGCGAGGGTGAGCAGCACCACCGCGGCCGCGACCGGTCCCGTCCTGAGGTCGAGCAGACGGCCCACCAGACCCTTCCCCCGGACCGGCGGCGCCCGCTCGGCGAAGTGGGCTGCGCCGGTGGTGGCGAGCCGGAGCCGCAGGTGGTGGAGCGTGGCCACAGGGCGGGCGTCGGTGTTGACGTGGCGGGGGGAATGAGTGCGCAGAGCCTCCCGGAGCGCGGCTCGTTTGGCGGGATCGAGCAGATCGCTTCCCCCCGCGAACCAGAGCGGATCGAAGGCGGGCGAATCGACGCCGCGCAACCGGTAGCGGCGGGCGAGTTCCTCCCCCGAGCCGGTGAGTACTCCCCCCTGCCCGGTCGCGAAGACGCAGGTAGGTGTTCCGAAGGTGATGAGCACCTCGGGGAAGACCGTCGCGAGCGGTTCGACGATAGCGGCGACATAGGCCGCGGTCTCCTCCCCCCAGTACTCCGCCGAACCCTGCAGGGTGAAGAGGAGCACTCCGTCGGGGGCCATGATGTCCCGGAGTTCGGCGAAGAACTCCCCGGTGTAGAACCGGGCGGTGAGCGCCGTGGCGGGTTCGGGGGCCTGCAGGATGATGAGATCCCACCGGCCCTCCGTTCCCCGGGCGAGGTCCTTCACCCGGCGCCGGATATCGCCGTAATGCACCCGCACCGGTCCCCGGCGCAGAGCCGCCAGATCGTCGGCGGCCAGGAACCGGCGCTGCAGCGCGAAGGCTTCTTCATCCAGGGTCACCAGCTCCAGCCGGGCCGGATCGTGCCGGAGCAGTTCCCGCACCAGCCCTTCCTGGCCGCCGCCGAGCAGGAGCATGCGGCGGGGATCGAGGTGCTCACAGGCTGCGAGGTGGGCAGTGATGGCGTACCCCGCCGGATCGGGCCAGGTGGCCGCGACCCGGCCGTTGAGGTAGAGGCTGAACTCATCTTCGAGCCGGCCGAGGGCGATGTTCTGGTAACGCGAATCCGCGGTCGCCGCCAGCACGAGCCCGGGCGCGAAACTCGACCAGCGCCAGCGGGCGGTGCGATCGGAGAGCCTGGCCGAGAGGGAGAAAACGGTCAGGGCGGCCAGACCCGTCGCGACCAGACAGGTCGCGAGCCGCCGATCCCGCAGCTCCTCGTCGCCGGCCAGCAGGAGCATGAGCACGGCCAGCAGGAGGGCCCCGGGACCGGTGGCGATAGTGAAGGGATCCAGCCGGGTGATCAGGACGAACGAGAAGAGCGCCCCTCCGATGAGGCTCCCCGCCGCCTCCGCCGCGTAGATCCGGCCGACCGCCCGGGCCCGGGCGGTGCGGTCGGTCACCTCCCCCGCCAGGACCGCCCCGGCCGCCGGGAAGGCCGCCCCCACCGGGAAACCGTTGGGGAGTGTGGCCGCCAGAGCCACCAGCAGTACGCCCCCCGGGCCCGGGTACTCCCCCGGACCGGTTCCCAGCAGGAGCCGGGCTCCCCGCAGGAAGAGGAGGGTCGCCAGCAGGCAGAGCGGCAGGATGATGACCGCATCGGCCAGCAGCCGCCGGGCCGCTTCCGGCGTCCTGGCCCGCCGCCGGGCCAGGGCCGAACCGAGCGCCACCCCGGTCAGCCAGCAGGCGAGGATGAGGCCCCAGGAGAGTTCGGAACCGAGCAGCACCGTCTGCGCCTCGCGCAGCAGCAGGGCCTGGGCGCAGACGGCGTAAGCGCCCAGCAGGGCGTAGAGAGTCAGAAGAGTGCGGTCCCGCGGCATACCCCCATCTTAGTACACCCATCTGCCGGGACGGTAACGGATCGGGAGTGCATGGTCCTTCGCATCCGGGCGTCATTGCGGAATAGTGTACCTGGCGCTCCGCTTCACACCACGGGCACCCGCTCGGGAGCCGGCGTGGTGCAGTCCCACCAGAGGAAGCTCTCGCGGAAGATCACCGGGCGCAGGGGCGAGGCCATCACCGCCGCCCGTCCTTCCTCCAGCGTCCAGGCGGTGCGGAAGACCGGTTCGAGCCAGCCGATCCAGGAGCGCCTGATGTCGCAGACCAGAAGCTGACCCTCGGGATGCAGCAGACGCTCGAGCTCGCTCAGCAGGGCGGCCGGATCAGCCACGATGTGCAGCATCGAGGCGCAGAGGACGGCATTGAAGGAGTCGGCCGGATAGGGGATCTCCAGCACATCGGTGAGTTCGACCCCCTCGCGCCGGGCGTGCGCCCGGGCCATCCGGAGCAGCGGTTCGGAGAGGTCCAGACCGACGACCTCGCTCCGGGACAGTTCCCGCGCCAGGGCGACCGCGACGGTGCCGGGTCCGCACCCGACATCGAGGATCCGCCCGCCCCGGAAACCCAGACGGGTGAGCTCCCGGGCGTAACGGCGACCCCGCCGCGTCCCGCGCGGTCCTTCCCGGCGGGCATAGCGGCGCGCCCATTCCGGATCGTCGAATACCCGGTCGTGAACCAGCGGCTGTCTCTGCATGGCGGCTTCTCCTTTCCGCTACCCTTCCAGAAAGGAGTCGTCCGGGACCGTGGTTTTCTTGCCGCCGATCGCAGCTGAACAGCTGAAAGGATGAGGTCAGGGGATCCGGCTTCCCCCTCAGTCCAGGCCCAGGTCGGGCATCGCCTCTTCGTCGAAACCGAGATAGTGGGCCAGTTCGTGCCAGAGGGTGATACGGATCTCCTCGATCAGTGACGCCCGGTCGGGGCAGAGGCGTTCCAGGTTACGCTGGAAGAGGAAGACCACACCGGGGGATTCCAGAGGAGTGAAGACCGAACGGTCGAGCCGGCTGGTGCCGGTGAACAGGCCCAGCAGGTCGGGGGGAAGCGGATCGCCGGGATCGTCGCGGGCCATAGCGAGGTCGGGCAGGGGCCGGATCTGGACGGGCAGCTCATCCAGGGCCGCCCGGAACTCCGTCGGCAGGCCGGAGCGGGCCCGGGCCACGGCCTCGTCCATCTCCTCGGTGGTGAGCCGGGGCGGCGGGAAGAACTCCTCCGGTGCCAGCTCGGCCGCCCGCCGGTAGGCCGCTTCGGCGCCCTCGGGATCATCCCGGTACTCCCGGAGCCGGGCCAGCAGGTGCCAGGCCCAGGCGTCCTGCGGATCCCGTTCGAGCCAGGGCTCGATGATCCTCCGGCCCTCCTCGAAACGCCACTGCCGGAAACAGGTTTCGGCCCGGTACCACTGCAGCAGGCCTTCGTCGCCGACTCCCAGCCGGGCGGCCTCTTCCAGCGCCGCGACGGCTTCGTCGTATCGCTCCGCCTCGCAGGCGGCCGCTCCCAGCGCGAGCCGGACCTCGCCGTCGACCGGCCAGGCGCCGGCCAGCTCAGCCGCCGCGGCCGCCGCCTCCTCATTCCGGTCGTCATCGATCAGATCCCAGAGGGCGTCGAGCTCATCGGTGGGGGCCGGTCCGGCCATCTCCGGCCGTTCGTCGGATTCTAGTTTTCTTCGCATCATCATGGACTCTGTCCCGACTATATCACGTAACCGTGCGGCCGGATTCAGAAATCCGGCCGCAGGTCCTCGATGAAGGAGGCATCCACCCACCAGATGTCGGGCCAGCCGTTGCGCGGGGCGGCATTGAGAGCGAGCAGCTCATCGAGGGTTCCACCGGCGCACGCCGCCACCGCCGCATCGTCCTGGCGGGTGGCCATGAAGAAGAAGTAGCGGCCGTCGGGGGAGACATACGGCGAGTACTCCAGGAAACCCGCGGTATTGATCGTATCCCCCAGGTTCACCGGCTCGCTCCAGACATCCCCGGGGGAGCGGAAAACGACGTAGTAATCGGTCAGCCCCCGGGTGTCGGGCATGCCGTCGGCGGCCATGATCAGGTAGCGTTCATCGGGATCGATGAAGGCGTTGTAGCGGCTGGTGCCGCAGTTCACCTGTTCGGGCAGGAGCACCGGCTCCTCGTACCGCCCGTTCACCAGCCGGGAGCGCCAGATCGTATTGGCCGTCTCCGTGGTAAGCCGGCGGGTGAAGTAGAAGGTGCCGTCGCGGGTGACCGAGGGGAAGAACTCGGCGTGCTCGGAGTTGATCGGCGGCCCCAGATTGTACGGCTCGCCCCAGCCGTCCCCGGTGCGATCGCGGACCCAGATGTCCTGCCCCTGTCCCCCGGGTCCGTTGGCGAGGTAGTAGAAGTGCCGCCCGTCGGGCGCGATATGGGGCTCGATGGTGTAGAAACCCGGTGTCATGGAGAAAGGGAGCACCCGCGGCTCGGTCCAGCGTCCTCGTTCGAGCCTGGAGAAGAGGATCGCGGTCCAGGTGTAGTTTGGACCGATGGCGCACCAGTAGATCTCGTCTCCCTCCGGCATCATGGCGATGTCGCGCACGTACATGCCGGTGGAGACGATGCCGGGGGCGAAGAGCTCGGGCTCTGAGCCCGGCGGGGTCTGCCCCAGCCAGGGACCGCTCAGGACGGGGAATCCGTTCCTCCCGCCGCAGGCGGTGACGATGAAGGCGAGGCCGAGGGTGCCGATGAGGCGGGAGAGAGAAGTCGGGATGATCTGATTGAAACCGGGCACGGGGACACTGCTCCTGTCTCGGGTTCGAAGGATCGGAACGGTCACTCACGGGGCGGGCGTTCGCCACACAATACGGACCCGCCCCGCTCTGCGTTGACATCCGCGACCGGAATCCCGTCAACCTGCGTACCCGCAACCGTCATCGCTGCAACCGATATCCCCACTACCGGCATCGCCGTAACCGGAATCCCCGCAGCACAGGGCATTGACAGCCAACCGGCCGATAAACGTATCCCGGGGAGAACAGTCCTATAGTGAGGAGGGATCGCTATGTACTACGACTTCCGGTTCGTTATCCACCTCCTGCTCCTCATCTTCGCGCTCGTCTTCGCGATGAACGGAGCGGTGATCCTGAACACCCGCTCGTTCCGTCACCCGCTGGATCGCAGGCGGACCTATGAAGGAACCCCGGCCCTGGTCCTGGGTTCGGTTCTGATCGTCTGCTCGCTCGGCTGCCTGACCGGGTTCATCCTCCTGATCGGGATGCTCAACATCTGACAGGACACCGCTCAGTGATATCAGCCGGGCAGCGGGAAGACCGGAGTGCCTATGCGCCGATCTCGTAGAGAACGACGACCGGGACACCCTCGGGTGTGAACCCGCCGGCCGCCAGCCACCGGCCGCGGAAGGCGTAAACGTCGATCACACGGTCGACGCCGACCTCACCGAGCCACGCCCCCTCCGGGGTGAAGACATCGAACACCGACCGCGCTTCATCCCCCCGCCCGGTCAGGACCCAGAGCCGCCCGGAGCCGTCGAAGCACAGAGCGTTGACATAGAAATAGTGCTTGAGCGGATCTATCTGCGGCCGGGGCAACGACACCCCCCGCCCTCCCTCCCGGGCGATCCGTTCCGCACCCCGCTCCATCGCTTCATCCTCGCGGGCGATCTCCTCATCGCTCTTGCGCACCCGCTCCACCTCGCGGGTGATGGTGCGCAGATGCCGGCCGGCGGGATCGAATATCCTGATCTCGTAGGCGACATCCCCGTCACCGATCGCGAGCACGCCGCCGGGGCCGGCCGCCAGGGAGTAGAAGAGCGCCGGGGAGCCGTTTTCGGCAAGCGGCCACTCCGCGACCGTCATCACTTCATCGAGTCCGTCGCCGCCGGCCGGGAGCTTCGAAATGACCGTCGTCATGGCGCCGAAATCAAGGTGCACGCAGTACAGGGTGCCGGACATCGGATCGAAGGCGGAACCCTGCAGGGCGAGCAGGCGGTTCCCCGAGATCGGCCGGGTGTGATCCAGGCTCCCGTCGGGCCGGAAGACCGAGCGGCGGTTCAGCCGCATGTCCAGGACCGTGAAGGAACCGTCGGCGGCCAGAGCGAGGGCGATCGGCAGGCGGGTCTCCCCCGGCCCCTCGCCGTCGGCGCCGGCGGCGATGAAGCAGGTCCCTTCGCGATCGAAGGCCCGGATGCGGGGCGCCAGGGCGTCCAGGACGTAGATCTCCCCCGCCGGACCGGCGGTGACCGCCTGGATCCGGGCGAAGAGGGCCGGTCCGTCCACGGCCTCGGCTCCGATGATCGTGATCTCATCCAGACGGGGAGGAGCTGTCTGAGCGGTGAGCGACCCTGACGGTGGTATCAGGAGGAGAGCGGGCAGGAAGAGGAACCGGCGGTAGATTTTCGGCATCGGAGAGGCTCCTGATAGATCCGGACCGGAGCAGGCACGCATGATATCTGTTCATCTGTCTCTTAAACGATGCCTCTCTCTCTCTGGCTGACATAATTGTCACCTTCCCTGTAATGGACACTGGCCTATGCCTCTCGGGCCGCACCGGGGGAGCCTCGAGGGCAGAGACCCTTAGAGACCCTTCCTGTCGGGCTATCCTGGACGCCTGGTGCTACGATAGGGCTGGTTCGTTGAAACTTGCTGATATGTGCTGATATTATTACATTTAGTAGTGATAATAGCGCGTATTCGCAAATCAGCTTTGCGCGGAAGCGCATTAACAATTACCTCAAGTAACAATATCTGCGCGAGGAGGCAAATCATGCGCTCGAACGACTTCTTTG
>CAYSYY010000185.1:0-7182 GCA_964435265.1 uncultured Gemmatimonadota bacterium | reverse complement strand
TCTCTGCCATATCTCCGAACTGGCCGACCGGCGGGTCGACACCGTCGAGGATGTCCTGCGCGAGGGGGACAAGGTGCGGGTGAAGTGCATCGGTCTCGACGAAGGGGGCAAGATCAAGCTCAGCCTGAAGGCCGCCGCCCGCGATATCGGCTGGGATGACGTGTGGATCTTCAAGGTGCCGAGGTAGCACCGCCTCATGTCCCGGACCGATCCGATCCCCGGTTTCGCGGCCGATCCCTACCGGCTCACCCGGCTCGAGAGCGGCCTGACCGTCATCACGGAGTCCCTGCCGTACGTGCGGTCGGTCGCTTTCGGGGTCTGGAGCCGGGCCGGATCGCGGGATGAAGAGCCGGAGCGGGAGGGAGTGGCACACTTCCTCGAACACATGTTCTTCAAGGGCACCGGTACCCGCAGTGCGTTCGACATCGCGTACGAGCTCGAACGGCTGGGCGGGTACCTGAACGCCTTCACCAGCAAGGACCACACCTGCTATTACGCTCACTTGCTCGACACCCACCTCGCGGTGGCGGTCGATGTGCTGGGTGACATGATCCAGCACGCCCGCTTCGATCCCGAGGAGACCGAGCGCGAGAAGCAGGTCGTGCTTGAAGAGATCAAGACCTCGTTCGACACCCCCGACGACTGGGTGCACGAACTCTTCTTCGCCGATCTCTTCGGTGCCCACCCGCTGGCGCACCCGGTACTGGGCGGCTCCGAAACCGTAGCCGCCCTCACCCCGGCCGATCTGCGCGCCTTCGTGGCCGACCGGTACCGCCCCGACACCGTGCTCCTGGCCGCGGCCGGCTCGCTCGAGCATGAACGGGTGGTCGAGCTGGTGGCCGGGACCTTCACCGACCTTCCGGTCGAACCCGCCGCCGGGCGTCAGGTGGTTGCAGCCGACGGTCGCGGGCGCGTCTTCTCCCATCCCCGTGATATCTCCCAGGTCCACGCCATCACCGGCGCCCACGCGCTCGCGTACGGGCACGATGACCGCTATGCCCTGGTGATCCTCATGAACATCCTGGCCGGGGGGATGAGCAGCCGGCTCTTCCAGAAGGTCCGGGAGCAGCGCGGGCTGGTCTACACCATCTCGGGCCTGACCACCTTTTTTGAAGAGACCGGAATGGCTGCCTTCTACTTCGCGGCGGCGCCCGAGAACCTGCCGCTCGCCCTGGAACTGGTTGCCGAGGAACTAGCCGCGGTGGCACGGACGGGGGAGATCGCGGCCGAGGAACTCGCCAGCGCCAGAGAGCAGGTGAAGGGGCATCTCATGCTCGGCCTCGAAAGCACCTTCAACCGCATGTCGCGGCTGGCCAAAGGGATCATGTTCGAGGGACGGATCATCCCTCTGGATGAGACGATCGCACGGCTCGAAGCGGTTACGGGGGAGGATCTGGCCCGGCTGGCCGGGGATATCTTCACCGAAGGAGCCATGACGACGACACTGCTGGGGGCGCTCCCCGACGGAGTGGGGACGCTCCGATAAGGAGGAACGCATGGCCGATGAGGATCGTTGTACGGTCAGGATACAGCGCCTGCGTTCCGGGCTCCCGACCGAGCTCCCGGCCTATGCCAGCGAAGGAGCCGCGGGTCTGGACCTGCAGGCCTGCCTGGACGAGCCGCTGACGATCCCTCCGGGGGGCACGGCCCTGGTGCCGAGCGGTTTCGCGATCGCCGTTCCGGCCGGCTATGAAGCCCAGATCAGACCGCGCAGCGGGCTGGCCCTGCGTCATGCCATCAGCCTGGCCAATACCCCCGGCACGATCGACAGCGACTACCGGGGCGAGGTCTGTATCATCATGATCAATCATTCATCCGAACCGTTCACGGTCGAGCACGGCATGCGTATCGCGCAGATGGTCGTGGCTCCCGTGAGCAGGGTAGAATGGGACGAGGTACCGGAATTGCCCGCCACCGACCGGGGTGCCGGCGGTTTCGGATCGACGGGACACTGACAGATGCGGCCACGCATGGATCAGAGCTACCTGGACTACTGGGGCTTCCACCGGGCCCCCTTCGCCCTGACCCCCGATCCCGACATGCTCTACCTCTCGAAGCAGCACCGCGAGTGCCTGCTGCGCCTGCAGTACGCCATCGCTGGCAACAAGGGGGGAGCCCTGCTGGTCAGCGAGAACCCCGGGGACGGCAAGACCAGCGTCCTGCGCCGACTCGAGAAGGATCTGACGGCCTCTGAGGACGAGTCCTACCGCATCGTCTTCATCGACCATCCCACCCTGACCCCTCACCAGATGCTGTGGGAGATCCTGCGCCAGCTGGGCTTCGGCGAGGTCCGCGGCGAGAAGATCCAGAACCTCCTGCAGCTGCGGGAAGCGCTCCTCGAGATGTACCAGCGCGGGGAACGCTGCATCTTCATCCTCGATGAAGGGCAGCTGCTGGCCGACCGACCCGAGCTGATGCAGGAATTCCGGGTGCTGCTGAACTACACCATCGGCGACACCTTCCTGCTGACCTTCATCTTCAGCGGCCAGAGCGAACTCGAAGGCGCCATGAAACGCCTGCCCGAGTTCTACCAGCGTCTCCCGGTCCGCTATTTCCTGCACAGCATGGATCTCAGCGATACCGGCCGGATGCTGGACTACCGCATCAAGGTAGCCGGACACACCGGCCCGAGCCTGTTCAGCGAATCGGCGGTGAAGGAGATCTTCCGCTACGCCCGGGGCATCCCCCGCATCATCTGCTCGGTGGCGGATCTCTGCCTGGTCGTAGGTCACAGCCGGGGGGTGCGGCGGATCAACGACCGCGAGGTCTACATGGCCATCCGCGACATGGACCGGAGCACTCAGGACGGATACCACTATTACCATTTCCTGCGTTCCGCCGGCGCCGCCACTCCCGAAGAAGAGCAGGAGATCCTGGCCGCCGAAGCCGAACTCGATCGCAGGGAGGCCGAAGCAGCGCTCCATCGTCTCGAGGACGCTGAGGCCCGGGGAGACGGCGAGGCTGTACTGACCCGTCTCTCGGCCCAGATCGAGGCCTGGACACCGCCTGAAGAGCTCTCCGAGCCGGCCGCAGCGCCGTCCGGGGTCACCGGGGGTGAGACAACGCCCGTAGAACCGGAGCCGGAGCCGGAGATCGAAGCGGAGGCCGGGATCGAACCGGAACCGGAAACCGTCGCGGAAGCAGAGATCGAACCGGAGATCGAAGCGGAACCTGAGACCGTGGAAGAAGCAGAGATCGAACCGGAACCGGAGACCGTCACCGGGAGCGGGCCCGATACGGTCGAGGGACCCGCGCTCGAATCCGCCGAGGTCGCGGCATGGGCCCCGGAGGATGACCATGAGATAGCGGGGGAGCGCGCGGATGAGGGAGAAGCGGACCGCCCCCCCTGGACCTGGCATGAATCGGGAGCGGCTGACATGGTGCACTGCCCGTCGTGTGGAGTCGCCCAGCCGGCGGAGCGGCGCAGCTGCGTGCAGTGCGGCGGGCCGCTCTACTGGATCTGCCCCGCCTGCCAGTACCGCAATCCCGCCCAGCGGCCACGCTGCGACCGCTGCGGTCAGAGTCTGGCTCAGGCGATCGGGGAGGCCGAGGCGGCCCTGAGGGACATGGTGGTATCGACGGCCGCGGCAGCCGCCTGGGGGATCCTCCCGGCGCCCGACTTCAGCCTGAACCTCAGCGAAGGGGAGAAGATCCTGGCGGTGGTGAAGAACCGGCCGCTCTTCGGCCGGGGGGTGACGGTGCGAGCCCGGACCGAGGCCTGGGGACCGCGCGAGCACAAAGCCGACATCGTCGTCACCAACCACCGGATCCATGTGATCACCCGGGAGCTGCAGAGCCGCATCCCCTACCACGAGATCCAGGGGGTACGGGCTACCCGCGGCAAGGTCCACCTCTTCCACAGCGGAGGGGGAGCCAGGATCGGCTATCCCGCGGGGGAATCGGAGATCTACAACCTGGTGCACGCCCTGCTCAGTTTCCTCGATTTCCAGACCCGGAGGTATCGGGTGTGATCACGAGCCTGAAACGGGCTGTACCGGTTATCCTGCTCCTCGCCGGTGTTCCGGCCGCCCTCCGGGCGGGAGATCCTCCCCCCGGACCGCCGTGGCTGATGACCTGGCCCGAAGCCAGGGCCGCGGCGATCGAAACCGGGCGGCCGATCTTCATATACTTTACCAAAACCTACTGACCGCACTGTGTCCCGCTGGAGCGGGACGTTCTCTCCAATCCGGCCCTGGAGCCTTGGTACGGCCGCGTTATCTGGCTCTTCGCCAACCGCAATTTCGCCTGGGATCACCGGGCGGAGGTACTCACCGGTCCGCTGACCGCGGTGCCCGATTCCTTTCTGGCCGATCTCGAGGCGCTGCGGGTACACGACCGCTTCGGCATCTCCTCCTGGCCGCAGATGGTCGTCTGCGATCCCCGGGACGGCGGGATCATCGGCATGCCGGAACGCAGCGTGGCGAGCGTGACGACCCTCTTCGACCGGGCCTGCGTTTCCGTCGCCGGAACCGCGAAGAACACCGTTCCGGGCCGGGAGCGGCTCGTACCGGAGCTGGAGGCGACGCTGCTGCAGGTCGAACGCGCAACGGCTCCGGAGACCGTTCTGTCCGGGCGGCGGGCCCGCCTCCTGGAACGGCTGATCCGTGATGACCGGGGGGACATCGTCGTGCGTCTCCGGGCGCTCCAGATCCTGGTCCTGACCCATCCCGAAACGGTTCGCCGGCTGGCCCCGGCCCTGCTGCTGGTACCCAACGATCCCTTCCGATACGCCGTCCTGGGCCTGCTCCAGAACCGACCCGATCCCGCCCTGGAACCCGATCTGATCCGCCTCTTCCGCGGGGCGGGGGAGGAAATCCAGAGCCTGAATCCCAATGTGCTGCGTATCAACACCGTCAGGGCACTGGGGAGCGGTGGGGGGGAAGAAGCGATCGCGGCCTTCGCGGCGGTACTCTCAGACCCCGATCCGCGCAACTACCTGCACCGCCTGCTGGTCGAGACCCTGGGGGAGATCGGAGCCCGGGGAGTTCCGGAGCAGCGGCGGCGGGTGCGCGACGTCCTGCTCACGGCCGTGCCGGCTCCGATTCCCGGGGAGGGTGATGAGCAGTTGCGGGTGACCGAGGAACGCCTTGCTCTGGCGATGGTCCGCAGTGTGCACGCCGCGCTCTCCCGCCTGCTGGCCCGGGAGGATCTTCCCGCCGCCCCGGTGCGGTGGAGCGCCGCCGACCGTTCCGCCTGGCTGCAGGCCGTACAGCGCGCCATCGGTCCGGCGGCTCCCCGTTGACGTGCTCCGGGGGCGCGCCTATTATGCGCTCTCGCTTCTGAACGAACCCTAACCCGGCATCCGGAACCATGGTTGAGGTCTACATACAGGATATCGGCGCCCGGGTCGGGCGCACAGTCACCCTGAAGGGGTGGCTCTACAACAAGCGTTCCAGCGGCGGTCTGCATTTCCTGCTGCTGCGCGACGGGACCGGCATCATCCAGTGCGTGGTGCGGCAGGATACGGTCGGCGAGGCGACCTTCACCCTCTACGACACCCTGACCCAGGAGTCGTCCCTGACGGTGACGGGAACGGTGCGGGAGGACGCACGCGCTCCCGGCGGGTACGAACTGGAGGTCGCCGCCGGCGGGATCACCGTCGTCCAGATCGCCGACGAGTACCCGATCACGCCCAAGGAGCACGGCGCCGCCTTCCTGCTCGACCACCGGCACCTCTGGATCCGGTCCCGGCGGCAGTGGGCGGTCCTGCGCATCCGGGGCCGGACCATCAAGGCCATCCGCGACTGGCTCGATTCGAACGGCTTCCTGCTCGTGGACACGCCCATCTTCACACCCAACGCGGCCGAGGGCACGACCACCCTCTTCCCGGTGGAGTATTTCGGCGACACCGTCTACCTGACGCAGTCGGGGCAGCTCTACAACGAAGCCAACATCATGGCGTACGGGAAGGTGTACTGCTTCGGGCCCACCTTCCGGGCCGAGAAGAGCAAGACCCGGCGCCATCTGACCGAGTTCTGGATGGTCGAGCCCGAGATGGCCTGGTATGACCTCGAGGATAACATGAAGGTCATCGAGGAGCTGGTGGCCGCGATCGTGCGTGACGTGCTGGCCGGCTGCAGCCGGGAGCTGGAGGTCCTGGATCGCGATACCACCCTCCTGGAAGCCGCTGCGGCACCGCCGTACCCCCGGATCCACTACGACGAGGCGGCTCAAATCCTGACCGCGGCCGGGCACGACTTCACCTGGGGCTCGGACTTCGGAGCCCCCGACGAGGTGGAGCTGGCCCGGCATTTCGAGAAGCCTTTCTTCGTCACTCATTTCCCCGCGGCGGTGAAGGCCTTCTATATGAGCCGTGATCCCGAACGGCCGGAATGCGCCCTGGCGGTGGACCTGCTGGCTCCGGAGGGATACGGCGAGCTGGTCGGGGGCTCGCAGCGCGAGGACGATCTCGAGCAACTGAAGCAGCGGATCGCCGAGCATGAACTCCCCGGCGAGGTCTTCGACTGGTACCTGGACCTGCGCCGGTTCGGTACCGTGCCGCACAGCGGCTTCGGCATGGGGGTGGAACGGCTGGTGAGCTGGCTCTGCGGTATCGAGCACATCCGCGAGACCATCCCGTACCCCCGGCTGATCCACCGAACCCGACCGTGAGGGCTTCCTGGAACTTCAACCATAACACAAGAAAACATGGCTAATTAATTATGGCCGAGCGTGATACATATCCGTACAAGCCGGCTGAGATCGAGCCCGGATGGCGCGATCGGTGGACCGAGGAGGGGATCTTCACCGTCGATGAGGCGGCTTCCCGGAAGATCTACGTGCTCGAGATGTTCCCGTACCCGAGCGGGGACCTGCACATGGGGCACCTCAAGAACTACGTCATCGGCGATCTGCTGGTCCGCCTGCTGGTCACCGACGGCTACAGCGTTCTGCATCCCATGGGCTACGACGGCTTCGGCCTGCCGGCCGAGAACGCGGCCATCGAGCGGGGCGCCGAACCGCGCGCGTGGACGTACGGCAACATCCGGACCTATCACGACACCATCTGCAAGCTCGGGCTATCCTATGACTGGGACCGTGAGCTGGCCACCTGCGATCCCGAGTACTACCGCTGGACCCAGTGGCTCTTCCTGCTCCTCTACCGGAACGGTCTGGCCTACCGGAAATCGGCCAACGTGAACTGGTGCCCGAGCTGCCAGACGGTGCTGGCCAACGAGCAGG
>CAYSYY010000184.1:0-7193 GCA_964435265.1 uncultured Gemmatimonadota bacterium | reverse complement strand
CCCCCCCTTCCTCCCTCCCCTGGAAAACGCCCGGGTGCCCGCCCGGGCGTTTTCATGCAACCAAGCAGAACCTGTTATCGTTATAATCAACAGTTGACATCAACTTCTGATCCCACACCGTCGTTTTTCCCGTAGATCAACCAGAAACGCGGGGACGACCGGAGGAGCCGACCATGGGTGAGACGAGCAGCAGCATGTACGGCAGCGTGGACCTGCTGATCCTGAAGACCCTCAGCCTGGGGGAGGTGAAGCACGGCCTGGAGATCAGCGACGAGATCCACCGCTTCTCGGGGCGCGAGCTGAAGATCGAGGGGAACGCCCTCTATCCCTCCCTGCACCGGCTCGAGGCGAAGGGGCTGATCGTAGGCGAGTGGCGGATCTCGGAGAAGAACCGCCGGGCCAGGTTCTACACCCTCACCCCGAAAGGCCGGAAACGGCTCGAGAAGGTGATGAACGAGTGGCTCCGGCACACCGAGGCCGTACGGGCGGTTCTCGAAACAGCCGGGGAAGAAGTGTGAGACGAGGTCGAGGAGGAATCCGATGAACGATCGTTCCGGCTGGAAGCGCCTGTTCCGGCTCGATGAGGCCTCGCGCCATCTCGGGCGTTCGATCGACGACGAGATCGCTTTCCACCTCGACGAGCGGGTTGAGCAGCTCAGAGCTGATGGCATGAGCGGGCAGGAGGCCCGTGACACGGCGGTGCGGGAATTCGGCGGCCTCGAAGACACCCGTCGCCGGCTCGAGAAGATCGGCAACGGCCGGCTGCGCCGCCGGACCGGCGGTGACATGCTGCGCAGTCTGATCCGAACGATCCTTCAGGCCGCCCGGGCCTATCTCAGGCGGCCCGGTTTCGCGCTGACCGTCGTCATCGTGATCGCCCTGGGCATCGGGGCCACCACGACCATTTTCTCGATCATTGACGGGGTGATCATCAAGCGGCTCCCCTATGAGGGCGCCAACCGGATCTTCTACATCACCCACGCCTGCCACCCCGTTCCCTGCTTCCGCGACTGGAAGGAGCGCACCGCCCATCTCGGCACCATGGCGGCGAGCTGGGATACCGAGGTCGATTTCACCGGCGGCCAGGAACCGGTCCGCCTGCAGGGCGCCATGGTCACTCCCGACTACCTGCCGCTCTTCGGCGCCCGGGCCGAGATCGGACGCTTGTTCTCGTCCGACGACCACACCTGGCCGCCTGCCGGCGTTCTCCTCAGCCACTCCGCCTGGATCCGCCATTTCGGGGCCGATCCCGATATCATCGGCCGGCGTGTCACCCTCAGCAACAATTCGGCCACCGTGATCGGGATTCTGAGCGAGGATTTCATCTCGCCCTCCGGCCTGGCCGGCGCTGAGATCGACGTCTGGATACCTTTCGACGCCACCGCCCCCGATCTGCAGCGGGCCAACTACTATATCCTCGAGATCGTCGGCCGGCTGCGCCCCGGCGTGACGATGGCCACCGCCCGGCGCGAGTTCGACCGCATCGAGCAGGAGCTGGCGGAAGAGAATCCCGGCCTCTACATCATGCCGCGGAACGGGCAGCGTCGTCCCTTCGAACCCGTCTCCCTGCAGAGCGCCCTGGCAGAGGATGTCGAGACCCCCCTCCTGCTCGCCTTCGGCGCCGTCCTCATGCTGCTGGGCATCGCCTACGCCAACGTCGCCAACCTTTTCCTGGCCCGGGGCGTTGACCGCTCTCACGAGATCGCCCTGCGCAGCGCCCTGGGAGCCGGCCGGCGGCATATCATCGAGCAACTGCTGATCGAGAGTGCCCTGCTGGCTCTGGCCGGCGGTGTCGTCGGCATCGGCGTGGCCCTGGCCGGCGTGAGCGCATTCCAGCTCTACGTGCCGACCGACCTTCCGCTGGCGGGGCAGATCGCCGTTGACCTGCGCACCATGTTCTTCGCCCTGGGCACCTCGCTGCTGACCGGGATCCTCTTCGGGCTCATACCGGCCGTGCGGGCGTCGCGGTTCCGGGTCAGCGAGGCCCTCAAGGACGCCGCCCGGTCAGGCGGCGGGCGGCAGCGCTCGTGGCTGCGCTCGAGCTTCGTGGTGACCGAGATATCTCTGGCCATGGGCCTGCTGGTAGTCGCCGGTCTGCTTTTTACGAGCCTGGTGAACCGGCGACTGGTGGATCCGGGTTTCGATCCCGAGGGGATCATCGTGATGCGGCTCGAACTCGAGGCGGCCGGATACACCGAAACCGGCCGCGGGGAATTCGCCCGCCGGCTCCTGGAACGATTGCGCGCCCTGCCCCCCGTCGAGGCCGCCTCGATCAGCTACTCCGCTCCCTTCCAGTACGTCGGGGGAATCATGTCGGGCTCTTTCGGATCGACCTGGGAGAACGATCGGGGTGAGACCGTTGATGAGGAGACGTGTCTGCTGCCGGTCACCCCGGAGTACTTCACCCTGTACGGCCTCCGGGTGCGGGGCCGCACCTGGACGCCCGAGGAGAGGGTGCGGGAACCGCAATCGGTGGTTGTATCAGAGAGTTTTGCCCGGGCTCTGTTCGGTGACGGGGATCCGCTCGGGCGCTCTGTCTTCAATGACGGCGAGACCGAATACGTCGTCGTGGGGGTAGTGCCCGACCTGCAGCACTGGGGACTCGATCAGAAGGTTCAGCCGATCCTCTATTACTCCTGGGAACGCAACGGCGCCTGGTTCGGCCGCCTGACCCTCTCGGTCCGGACCGGTGCCGATCCGGCCGCTCTCCTGCCGGCCGTGCGCGACATCGTCTGGAGCCTGGAGCCGGAACTGCCCATCGATCAGGTCTTTCTCATGCCCGATCGGATCTCCGAATCACTCGGGCCGCAGAGTTTCTATACCGGTCTCCTGGTCAGCTTTGCGATCCTGGCGATCGCCCTTGCAGCGGCCGGGATCTACGGCTCGATGCTCTACACCATGGGGCAGCGCCGGCGCGAGATGGGCGTGCGCACGGCCCTCGGGGCCAGTCGGGGGAGTCTGATCGGTCTGGTGGTGGGCCAGGGGGCCAGGATCACCCTGATCGGCATCGGGATCGGGCTGGGGATAGCCCTGGCGCTCTCGCGGGCTCTTGAAGGGATGGTCTTCGGCATCACCCCGACGAACCTCCCCACTCTGGCGGCGGTCACCCTGATCCTGGGCACGGTCGCTCTGACGGCGGCGTACATCCCGGCCCGGCGGGCCTCGCGCGTCGATCCGATCGAAACTCTGCGGACCGAGTAGCGGGGATCGTTCGTCGCGTCAGTCCGGGATTCGTACTTTGTCCTCAGTTCCGTGCGCCGACGATCCGGAACTCGTAGACGCAGGCGTTCCAGTAGGCGTCGAGAATCAGGAGCCGGTCTCCGAAGACCCGGAAGCGCGACATATCCACCGGGATCGGGACGTAGCCCAGCAGGACGCCGTCGGAAGCGAAGACCTCGAAGCGCGTGTTCTGAGTCGCATTCTCCATCAGGGCGAGGGCACTCCCGTCGTCTTCGGGTTGTTCAACGAATGTCAGCACCCAGATACGCCCCGAACCGTCCACGCCGATACCGCCCGATACGTGGGTCAGATCCGGTTCGAGATCGGCCACTTCCTCACCCTCGATCTCGGCGGTTACCGCCTTCATGCCGTGCTCTACGGCATAGGGGAGCGGCCGGTCGATCTGCATGACGAGTTCGCCCCCCGGCGAGTATTTGTCGATCCGGTTGTGATGGTCGAACGAGATGTAGATGCCGTCGTCATCATCCCGGGCGATCGTGCTCATGTTGAGCATGAAATCCATGAAGCTCTCCTCGTGCTCATACGATTCGCCGAACGTCCCGATCGGATTCCCCTCGGCATCGAGCAGGCGGGCCACTTTCGGCGGATCCTCCTCCCGGCTGAGATCGAGTCCGGCGATACGGCCGTCGGAGAGCAGGCGGAAGGTATGGAAGAAACTCTTCAACAGGACGCCCGGCCGGATCTCCCCCGTCGGTGAGAAACTGCCGAGCCGCGCGTTGTACATATCGGTGAAGTAGAGGTTCCCCGCCCGATCCCGGTCCATGCAGATCGATCCCCGGAACTCCCCCGGCCCCGACCCCTCCCGGCCGAAATCGGCTACGAAGACGCCGTCGGGACCGTACTTCCTGATCGCCGGACGCCGGGAATCCATGATGAAGAGACTGCCGTCGTCACCGGTTACGGCATCGAGCGGAAGCAGGAGAATGTACCGGTCGTCGTCGGTCTCCGTGCTGCCGATCGTTTTGATCAGTTGCAGACCGAGACTGGGATCATCGCCCTGAACCGGGGCGTGATTGTGCACGTACCGAACCCCGTCGATCTCTTCGACCGTCGTGGTTCTGCTTCGGCCCGAACAGGCCGCGAGTACTGCCAGTATTGCGCCCGGGATCCACCACCACTTCATGACTCCTGAGCCTCCAGATGAGGAGTATCCAATCGTGATGGTCGCCCGGGAACGATCCGGGTCGATACACAGTCCCCACAGATCCGACCCGTGAACGAACATCCGGAAGCGACCCACCCTGTTCGAAAAACGCCTGATGAGCAGAATAAGTTGTCCGCCATCGACTATTTCCATTGACCGAACTGGCGAACCGCTGAAGCAGACCGGTTTTCGAAAAATCCCGTGAAACCTTCTGTGGTTTCTCTCGTTCATATAGTCAGACATTGCCTAGACAGACTATGCCATGAACACCGGAGGTCCCCATGGCAACCGCTGAAGGCGCTCTCTATGGCACGCTCGAACTCCTGATCCTGAATACTCTGAAGGACGATGGGCCCCTTCATGGCTTCGCAATCGCCGACCGGATCGTCCGTCTTTCAGGCGATACCTTCCGCATCGAGGAAGGCTCGCTCTACCCCGCCCTGCACCGCCTGCAGGGCAAGGGCCTGGTGGAGTGGGAATGGATGACTTCTGAAAAAGGCAAGCGAGCCAAATACTACACCATCTCCCCAGCCGGTGTGAAAGTCCTCGAGAAGGATCTGAAGGGCTGGATCAGCAACACCCGGGCTCTGATGAACGTGCTCGATCTGGGCTGGGAGGAACTGCAATGACACCCCCCGAAGGCTGGAAGCGCTCCTTCCATCTCGACCGCTTCGGACAGCGGATGGATGAGAGCCTCGACGAGGAACTGCGTTTCCATTTCGAGGAACGAATCGAACGGCTGAAGGAACAGGGACTATCTGAGGAGGAAGCCATGTCGGAAGCCCGGAGACTCCTGGGTGATATCGATGAAGTTCGCGATGAATGCACCGGTATCGACAGCGAATCGGGCGGGAGGATCCGGAACCATCGTTCGATCGGTGACCGGTTGAGCGATCTCCGCTACGCCGGGCGAGCCCTGCGGTCAGAACCTCTTTTCACTGCGGTCGCGGTACTCATTCTCGCCCTCGGGATCGGTACCACGACGGCCATGTTCAGCATCATCAGCGCCGTCCTGCTGCGCCCCCTGCCCTACGCCGAACCCGACCGGCTGGTCATGTTCCAGAAGATCCAGCGCGGGAACCTGAGCCTGACTGTATCAGGCCACGATTTCTACGATTTCGATGAACAGTGCCGATCGTGGAGTTCGCTGGCGATGATCGCGCCCTGGACGGATTACGCCCGGATTGAGATAGATGGCGAAAGCGAACGCGTCAGTACTCTTTCCGTCACCTGGAATCTTTTTTCGACCCTCGGGCTCGAACCGGTCGCCGGCCGGTTCTTCACCGCCGAAGAAGCAAATCCGGAGAATTTCCAGGTCGCGGTCCTCAGCCATCGGTACTGGCAAAACCGGTTCGGCGGTTCGCACGATGTCATCGGGAAAGCATTCTCGACGACGAGTGGGATATTCACGATCATCGGCGTCCTGCCTCCCGGGTACCGCTTCCTGGCCGAAAGCGATGCCTATACCC
Organism: uncultured Gemmatimonadota bacterium; assembly: GCA_964435265.1. GTDB lineage: Bacteria > Blakebacterota > Blakebacteria > Blakebacterales > Blakebacteraceae > CAYSYY01. Next base: position 1,340 of record CAYSYY010000184.1, on the reverse strand, counting down.
TGCTCTTCCCCGGACACCCCTATACCGACAACCGGATGTACCATAACTTCGCAGCCGTCGGGCGTCTTGCGCCGGGAGTCACCACCGAACAGGCCCAGGAGGAACTCGATCTCATCTCCGCCAGTCTGGCCGAGGAATACCCTGACACGAATGCCGACAAGGGCGTCGTTCTGATCGGTCTGCAGGAGTTTCTGGTCTCCAGAATTCGTACGAGCCTGCTTCTGCTCATGGGTACAGTCGCTCTGGTACTGCTGATCGCCTGCGGCAACGTGGCCGGACTGCTCCTGGCCCGCGGTCAGGCCAGGCAGGCGGAACTGGCGGTCAGAACGGCTCTCGGGGCCACCCGCCGCACACTCGTCGCCCAGCTCCTGTCAGAAAGTCTCCTCATCTCCCTCCTCGCCGGGATCGTGGGTGTGGTCATCGCCCTGTTCAGCGGGCAATTGCTGATGCAGCTGCTCCCGCTCGACCAGCTCGGGATAACTCCCCGGGGACTCGACCCGGGGATACTGTTGTTCGCCCTGGGGCTCTCGCTGCTGACCGGCCTCATTTTCGGAACCATACCGGCCCTGCGGGTCACCGATGTCGATCCCGCCCGGCACCTGCAGTCCGGGTCACGCACCACGACGTCCCGGCGATCCAGCCGCCTGAGAAGTGTCCTGGTCAGCGCGCAGGTCGCCATGGCCGTCGTTCTCCTGATCGGTTCCGGACTTCTGATCAGGAGCCTGCAGCGGCAGCTGACGGTTGATCTCGGTTTCGCGAACGAGAAACTGCTCACGGCCGAGCTGGATCTTCCCGCCGCCGATTATCCCCCCGAGGCCCTGCCGGCGGTCTACGATGAATTGCGGGATCGCATCACGTCATTGCCCAGTGTCACGTCGATGGCCCTGGTGAGTCACGTGCCCATCCTGCATCCCTGGGGTGATCCCCCGGCGTATCCTTCTCACGAACCGCCCGCCTCGAATGCCGATGCGACGACGGCGCTCTTTCGGGTTGCGACACCCGAGTATTTCGCCACCATGGGCAGGCCGATCGTCATGGGGCGCACGTTCTCAGCCTCGGATGCCGCCAACACCCGGCCGGTCACGGTCATCAACGAGCGGCTCGCCCGGCAGTGGTATGCCGACATGAATCCCCTGGGCCGGGGTTTGACCGTCATGATGGGTACCGGGCCGGTGGAGTACGAGATCATCGGGGTGGTGGCGGATGCGCGGATCCCACGGGCGTCACAGACACCGTATCAGACCCATTACGTTTCCTATTATCAGAGTCCCCGGACCATCACCAATCTGGTGATCAGAACCACCGGCGATCCCGGCGAGGTGGTGCCGGCCATTCGTGAC
>CAYSYY010000183.1:0-7225 GCA_964435265.1 uncultured Gemmatimonadota bacterium | reverse complement strand
TCAGAGACTACTCCTCCCCACCCTATGAAATCAGGGTGAACCCATATATCGTGCCGGGCCGGGTACCGCCTCCAGTTCCCCGTCAGAGCTCGAACATTGATGTAACCATTTCACATCACCTCTCGTTATACCTGTAGAAAGGATAATCGAAATTCGATAATCGAATCCCGTTCATCCCGAGGGATATTATGACTCCAGAGCACCCACGGTCGTTCCTCCCCCTTACGCCGGCAGCATTCCATATCCTGGTTACATTGGAGGGAGGTGTGCACCACGGCTATGCCATAAAAAGGGCTGTCGAAGAGCGTACCCGGGGTGTCGTCCGTCTTGGCGCCGGCACCCTGTATCACACCATCCAGAGCCTGGAGAAGCGCACCTTCATCGAGGAGTGCGAACCTCCGGTTCCGGAAGCAGCGGGAACCTCCCGGTGGCGGTTCTACCGTATCACCGACCTCGGCCGGAGGATTCTCTGCGCTGAGGTCGACCGCCTCGAAGCCGATCTTAGTTACGTCCGGGCGCAGCTGAAGCAGCTGAATCCGACCGGCGGATGACCCGGTGAAACCACCTGACTTCGAATCCACCGATCTGAGTCGTTTCGGCCGATTGCTGTGCCGCGTGCTGTTGCGCTGTTACCCGAAACATTTCCGGGCACGATTCACTGATGAGTGGATCCGCTTCATCGACCGGCAGCGTCACGAGCCCAGATACCGGCAACGCATTCTGGGACCGCTGCGGTTCTGGAAGGATCTCGTGACCGATGTGCTCGGGAGCAGCTGGCGGGCACGCGTGGAAGGAAGACGCGCAGCTCGCAGTCGGCGCATCATCGGTGATAGCGACGCGGGGAGAGAGAGGGGCAGAATAACCGTGGAATCGATACTCCAGGATCTCCGTTTCGCGTTCCGCACCTTCAGACGGCGCCCGATGTTCACCGCAGTCACCATCGCGACCCTGGGGCTCGGCATCGGGACGGTGACTGCCATGTACAGTGTGATCGATGGCGTTCTGCTCTCCAGGGCACAGTATCGCGATCCGGATCGGGTTGTCTCGATCTGGCAGCGGGTGGAGGGGCGGGAGGGATACACGGCTGCCGGCGAAGTGAGACTCCAGTACTCCCAGTACCGGATGCTCGCCGGGGAGAGTACGACCCTCGCGGGGGTGGCCCTCTATGCATCCGACTGGGGTGAAACCGCCCTCACCGGGGGCGAGCGTCCCGAATCGGTGACCGTGGGGGCAGCAACCGCTTCCCTCCTGCCGGTCCTCGGTATCGCGCCCAGACTCGGACGCTGGTTCACCGACGAGGAGGAAGGTGACCGGGCCGGGGACCGATCCCTCGTGACGGTCCTCAGCCATGATACCTGGGTGCGCAGATACGGTCGCGACATGGACGTCCTCGGAAAGCAGGTCCACCTGGAAGGCCGGTCCTACACGATCATCGGCGTTCTGCCGGCCGGCTTCCGTATGCAGTGGCTGAGCACGTCACTCGTCGGCTCGGCCGATCCCGGGCGCAGGGACTACTGGGTACCGATCGGATCACCCGGCTGGGGGGAATCACCGGGCTCGACCATGTGGGAGGCGGTGGGGCGCCTGACTGACGGCGTGACGCTCGCTCAGGCCCAGGCAGAGTCAGCGGTGATTCTGGCACAGGCCTGGGAACGATCGACCGCTGCGATCATCGCCCCTCGGAAGTCCGAGGAGGTGCGGGGACTGAACTCACCGCTCCTTGTTCTCTTCCTCTCCACGGCACTCCTTTTCCTGATCGCCTGCGGCAACGTTGCGTTGCTCTCACTGGGAGAGGTGTCCGGCAGATGGCCCGAGATCGCTACCAGGTCCGCGATCGGGGCGGGAAGGGGGCGGATCACACGCCAACTCGTTCTGGAAGCCCTCCTGCTCGGCATCATGGGCAGTGCGCTTGGAGTCCTGGTGGCTCTCATCGTCACCAGGGTTTTCATGACACTGGCACCGGCCATACCCCGCCTCGACCAGATTGACCTGAACCTGGGCGTCCTCGGATTTGCAGCTCTGGTCGGCATCATCTCCGGCATCGTGATCGGGGCTCTGCCGGCGCGTATCCTGGGTTGGGATGCGGTAGCTGTCACACTGAAAGCCACCCGCCAATCCGGGACACGCAACGATACCCTCCTTGCCCGGATCGTTCTTGCAGGCGAGATAGCCATCACTTTCGTCCTGTTGACCAGCGGCGGATTGCTCATTCGGAGCCTGTCGAATCAGATGAGAATCGAGCCGGGCTTCACCGCCGGGGATGTGGTGAGTGTCAGCCTGCAGCTTCCCTGGGAGCGATACCCCTGGAGAGATGAACGAGTGCCGCTCTTCATCGACCGTGTCCTTGAGGAACTGCACGCGATCCCCGGGGTCACGGCCGCGTCAGCAGCCAACGAACTGCCCTTCCCGGGACGTACATCGACCTGGGCCGTCCGGCTCGATCCGGAAGACGGTTCCGTCCTCATGCCCAAGGGTTACCATGTCGCGCCCGGGTATCTCCGATTCATGGAAATCCCCATCATCGAGGGGCGGGATATCGCGGCGACCGATCGACTCGACGCTCCCGGGGTCGTCGTGGTCAGTGAGTCACTGGCCAGAGCACTCTGGGGAGAACGCAGCCCTATCGGAGAGCGGCTGATATACCCGGTCGGTACGCTGCAGGTCATCGGGGTGGCTCGGGATGTCCGGCAGAGCGAGCTGCACGAGCCGCCACCGCACACCTTCTACGTTCCTTTTGCCCAGCACAATCGGAGTGAACTCAGGTTTGCCGTACGTACCGGCACCGATCCCGACGATCTGGTAACTGCCATGAGCGAGGCCATATGGCGTGTGGACAGCGACCTGGCGGTATCGTCCGGTGGCCGTCTCGCTGACGATATCGCCCGCTCGGCACGTGAAGAGCGTTACCGGACGTTCCTCATGAGTGTCTTCGCCATCCTGGCCACGGTGATGGCCGCAGTCGGCATCATGGGTGTGACTGCGAGAAGCGTTGCGCAGCGGACACGGGAACTGGGGATCCGGAAGGCATTAGGGGCCCGTGACAGCACCCTGATCCGCACGATCCTTCGTGGTGTGGTCAGAACCGGCGTTGCGGGTATCATCTGCGGTCTGTCGGGTGCCCTCCTGTCGGGAAAGGTGCTGGCAACCTTTCTGTTCGGTGTCGAACCTGTCGATCCGTCAACCTACCTGTTCACGATCGCTGTCGTCCTGGCCGTCTGCTTCCTGGCGAGCTATGTGCCGGCACGACGGATCGTCAAAGTCGATCCTGTGCAGGTGCTGAAGAGCGAGTAGGACGCTGCTGGTTCTAATGCAAAGCGAGTTTCATTGCCTGGTTCTGCTGCAGTATTCGGATACACTGGTCGTGTTCAGACTCTACGGCCGGATCGCAAAATCCGCGCTCAACAGCAGGAACAGGTCCGGATCGGGCACTTCAACCGTCAGAACGATGATCCCCCGTCGACCCGGCTGCAGTTCCTGAGGCCGTATGGGGACCACCGCCTCTCCCCGATCCATCCGGGGCATCATGGTCATGTCAAGGGCGCTGAAAATGGGACTGGTGAATCCAGAGCCCGGATTCGAGATCATCATCTCCGAGAGCAGATCGACATAGATGACTTCGATAAGTGCCTGAGCTTCCCTGATGGTCTCGGTTCCATCATTGAGAACGACTCCGTAGACAAGGACGATATCCTCTTCATCAGTCTGGCAGTAGTCGAGTGACAGCAGCGCCATATGCACACCCTGTGTCGGAATATAGGGAATATGCTCGATGACTACCCCCCGGGCAGTCCAGCAGGTGATATCTGAATACACCATCTCGGGTGTCTCGTATAGAACTCTGAATAGCTGACCATCCCGGTAGCGATCGATCCGGTCGTCATTCGGCACCCACGTCCTGATGGTTATCAGGGCCCAGTCACCACTGATCTGCAGCACCTGATCAGGCATGATCGGACCGATGAACCGATAGAGCACTTCGGCCGAGGGGCTGGGTTCAGGTCTGAGTTCCGCCCACATGATCGATTCATATTCTTCGAGAATGGGCAGGTAATACTGCTCGACAGTCTCCCGATATTTCTCGGAGAGTCCGCTCACATACTCGAGTCTCCTCCTGGCGCTTTCGCAGTCATCCTGTTCCATCTCGATCAGCGCCAGAAAGAGGCAAGCCTTGCCATCCCGGGGATCCTCAGCGATGGTTTCTTCGAGGATCTGCCTGGCTTCGGCGGTCCGGCCATGCAGATAGTGCTGCTTGGCAGTCAGCATGACGGGAACCCCGCATGAGGATACCAGGGGGACTGCTGTCAGGCAGAACAGGAGCAGAGCAAAGGCTGAACGTCTTCGTTCTGGCGATAGTGTCCAGCCATGAAATAAGAGCTCGCGGTCCGCACGTACGCCGACCGGCATCGGATCACCTTCCCGTCGGCAGCGGCCGGGTGTAGACCACCTCACCCCCGATGACCGTCATGTCCGGCTCGATCTTCCAGATGTCCTCGGCCGGGATGGTCATGTAGTCGACCGGAATGACCACGAAATCGGCCAGCTTCCCCACCTCGATCGAGCCCAGGATGTCCTCGGCGAACATGACGTACGCCCCGCCCATGGTGGCCGCCCGCAGGGCCTCTTCCCGGGTCATGGCCTGTTCCGGGATCCAGCCCCCCGGCGGGTTGTTCTCTCGGTCCTGCCGGGTCACGGCAGCGTGCAGGGTGTAGAAGGGATTGAAGGGAGAAACGGAGAAATCGGTCCCGGTGGCGATCACCACTCCCAGGTCGAGCAGGGTGCGCCAGACGTAGGCGTACTTCAGGCGCTCGGGCCCGATCCGGGCCTCGGCGAAGTGCATGTCCTCGATGGCATGCAGCGGCTGCATGGACGCCACGATGCCGAGTTCAGCGATCCGGGGGATATCCTCGGCGGTCAGGACCTGACAGTGCTCCAGGGCGAACCGGGCCTGGTGACCGTCGATCCCGGTCGCCTGCAGAGCCCGTTCGTAGCTGTTGATGGCGGCCCGATTGGCGCCGTCACCGATGCAGTGGATCCGCATGTTGAAGCCCATCGGGAGCAGTGCGGTCGCCGATCGGGCGATCTGGTCCTCACTTTCTACTGCCTCCCCGAAGTACCCCGGATAGTCGCTGTACTCCTCGAGGAAGAGCGCCCCGCGCGAGCCCAGCGCGCCATCGGCAAAGGCCTTGACCGACCGGACGAAGTACTTGTTCTCGTAATTCAGGGGCTGGCCCAGTCGTCTCGCCGCCGACTCCTGCACCATCTCGTTGATCCGTATCCTGAGTAGACCCACCTCGTAGAGCTTGATCCGCCTCTGCACTTCGTCAAAGCCCGTCGGGGTGGCGCCGTGGATGGTCGTGAGTCCGCTGGCGATGGCCAGCTGGGTTCCTTCCACGAGGTTGCGGCTGATCTCAAAGTCGGTCAGGGGCGGCAGGGGCGGGATGAGTCTGGTCAATTGTGCCGGTGCTCGTTCCACGAATTCGCCGGTGGGCTCCCCGTTCTCGTCCTTCTTGATATGACCGCCGTCAGGATCGGGGGTGTTACGGGTGATCCCGGCCAGTTCCAGGGCCTTGCTGTTGGCCCCGCTGCCGTGGGTGTAGCGGCTGATATACACCGGATTGTCGGGGGCCACGGCATCGATCAGCTCCTTGCGGAAGACCGGCGGATCCCAGACATCGGACATCCAGCCGCTCAGAACCAGCCACCGCGGCTCGGGCCCCGGGCGCATGCCTTCCCCGGTCGCCAGGCAGTGCCTGATCACCTCCTGCATCCGTTCCACTGAAGCCCACTCGCCGAGGGAGGGCCTGATGTCGGGGATCTGCGGATAGAGAAGTCTCTCCCCATACCTTATATGGACATGGGCATCGTGCAGACCGGGGATGACGGTCCGGCCCTGCAGGTCCGTTACAAAGGTGAGCGGCCCGATATGGGCCCGGACGCCGGCATCATCCCCCACGTAGATGAACCGGCCGTCCTTCACCGCCAGGGTGGTGGCGGTACTGAACTCCTCGTCAACGGTATAGATGTTTCCGTTGAGGTAGACCCGGTCAGCTTCCTGAGCCTCACAGACTGTCGCCGGTGCGAGGACGAAGGGCACAAGCAGCAGAAGAATCGATAAGACACCCGCCGTTCTCTTCCTCATGTTCATCTCAGCCGCTCCTCTCCTGGTTTCCTGAGAGTATACACCTCGTTCCCGTTCCGCGTCATCGTACCCGCCCCGCGCGATATCGATCCGCTTTTTTCCAACCACCCTGCCGGTTCACCTCATGCTGCCGGGAAGTCCCAGAGCGGAGAGGACGAGAGCGGCCATCTCGGTCTGCAGTTCTCTGGAGTATAGGAAACTGAACTTCGCCGTCATCGCCGTTTTTCAGGATTTCCGGTTCCCTCCTGCCGGAGATGAGCCTACGGTGAATCCGATGGCCTCCGGGAACCCGGGCCGGTCTCGCGCTGTGAGGGGATCGGTGCGCTCAGGAGGATCAGTGCCCTGTCACGCAACACACATCGTATTCGAGCGGCGCCGTATTTCGACCAGCAGCGTTGCGCCTCCTCGCCATAGCCACCGCTATGCCTCGTCGCCGCGCCTTGCTGGTCGGTCACGGCGTCACTCTCGGAACTGACGTGTGTCACCCGACAGGACACTCGGCCACGGCGAGCAGTTCCGGCGGCGACCGGCTGCCGGGCTCAAGAGCATCACCCGGCCTCCATTTCAGGTGACGCAGGATCCGGTCCACGACCGGCGGGTCGGTGATTCGGCAATCCACACCGAAGTTTCACTGTCCCCAGCCCTCTTGCGATGAGACCGCCCGAGCCGGGAGGCGTTGGCATAGAGACCGTAGTAGACCACCGGCCGCTCCTGAAAATCATTGTGACGGTTACCCGCCTCGGGATTGTACCGCATCCTCTCCAGGCTGGCCGGGGCCCGCAGCAGATAGCGGGCGAGGTGCTCAAGTCTTGATCTTTCCCCTGGTCCGATCGCCTCGCCCACATACACATCGGCGGGATTCCCTTCCGTGTATCGTTGTTAGAGAACTGCGAACACACGGAAGCATCCTACGATGTCCACGTTTTTTCTACCCGATCCTCACCTCCTTATGCTGGTACGGGGATCTCAGAAGTACGGGAAAACCGGATGCGCCATAATAAACAGTGATTGATAGCAGCCCAACTGCACGCCACAATGACTTGGTCGCCGGGGGGGCGGCGACTGACACCGTCTATGTCTCCAAAA
>CAYSYY010000182.1:0-7256 GCA_964435265.1 uncultured Gemmatimonadota bacterium | reverse complement strand
CATCCTCACCAACCTGCTGCTGGACACCCACCCGATCATCTCCTGGCTTGGGGTCGGGACGATCTTCGTCATGGTCCTGGGTATCACCGGTCTGGGGATCGGGACGGGTGCGATCTTCCCCAGCTTCACGTGGGAGAGCGTCGCCAAGATCCCGGCCAGTTTCGGCGGCGTCATCTTCATGGTTCTGGCCACCACCTTCGTCGCGGCGGTGGTGGCGGTGGAGTACCGACCGGTCTACGGCATCATGCTTACCGTCCTGCGCGGTCGCTCGCCCGATCCCGCCCAGCTGGCCGGGGCGGGAGTGAGCTTGCTCTTTGTGCTGATTGTCTGCCTTTTCTTCTTTATAGTACCGATGGAGATCGGTCTGCGGCGTTTGGAGGAGAGGGAGGTGTGGTAGGTCCCCCGGGGGACGCGACCCTCCCGCCCCGGGCCGGAGCCGCAGGAACTGCCGGAACCGCGGTATTCGCGGGAACAGGCTGGAGGTTGGTGGAGTATGAATATTCGGCTGAGGTTTGCCCTGTCAGCGGTGATCGTGCTCGCGGCCTTAACCGTCGCTGCGTGCGGTGCGCCTGGACCGGAGCATCTGCTCCGCAAGAGCCGGAAGGTTCCTGCCCTGTACGAGTTCGGAACCATCTTCGTGCCGCTGTACCAGCAGGCGATGGCCGACAGCAACTGGGCCCCGATCAGGGAGCAGCTGAGGGACATCGAGCGGCTCAAGAACGCCGTCACCGCGCTCGATGTTCCCGAGAACAGGATCCTGGCGAGGCGGGAATGGGAGCGCAACCAGACCCTCTTCGCCCGCGGCGTCGGTTACCTGAACGTCGCTCTGGGTGAGAGTGGTACCGGCGCCGAGCCCACCGCCGAACAGCAGGAGGAGATCTTCAAAGGGCTCCATGGCGCCTACGACTGGTGGGCGGAGCTCGTCAAATTCCTGAGGTGACAGGGCCCTGAACCACAAAGACCTGAACACGATAACCGGAGACACATCCGTGATACGCGTACAGAACCTGACCAAACGCTATAACGGAACAGTCGCCGTGGATGACATCTCTTTCGAGGTCGAACGGGGTGAGGTGGTCGGCTTCCTCGGTCCCAACGGGGCCGGGAAGACCACCACCATGAAGATCATCACCTGTTACATGCCTCCGACCTCGGGAGATGTCAGCATCGACGACCGGTCCGTTCTGACCGATTCGCTCTCCATCCGGCGGAACCTCGGGTACCTGCCCGAGGATTCCCCGCTCTACACCTTCATGCCGGTGCTCGAGTACCTCGAGTTCGTGGCCGAGATGCGGGGATTGGCGCCGGGATTCAAGGAGAAGCGGATCCGCGAGATGATCGATATCTGCGGTCTCGGGGAGGTGCTCGGCAAGGATGTGCGCGAGCTCTCCCGCGGATACCGCCAGCGGGTGGGGCTGGCCCAGGCCCTGATCCACGATCCCAACCTCATCATCCTCGACGAACCCACCTCGGGACTCGATCCCAACCAGATCGTGGAGATACGTTCGCTCATCCGGGAGTTCGGCCAGGAGAAGACACTCATCCTCTCCACCCACATCCTCCCCGAGGTAACCGCCACCTGCGACCGGGTCATCATCATCAACCGGGGCCGGATCGTCGCCGACGGCGCTCCCGGCGAAGTGGGCGGGGCCCTGCGGGGCCGCCAGCGGGTGCGGTTGGGATTCGCTCCGGAGGGTTTCGATCCGGCCGGGGCCGCCGAGGCCCTCGGAGCGGTGGTGGGGGTCACGAGCGTGGAGACGACGGGCCGGGAAGGCGGTCTGGAGAGCTTCGTGCTCGAAACCGCGAAGAACGCCGATCCGCGCCTCGACCTCTACCGCCTGGCGGCGGAACGGGGATGGCCGCTGGCCGAGCTGCACCTGGAAAAGAGTACGCTCGAGGACATCTTCCGCCAGCTCACCATCGGTGAAGACGTCCCGCCCCCCGCCGCGGAAGGAGGTGCGTCATGAACGCCGCTCTCGCCGTGGACCGGGCCAATATCGGGGCGCTCTACCGCAAGGAGCTCAAAGCGTACTTCAATTCCCCGATCGCGTATGTGGTCATGAGCATCTTCCTGCTCATCGTGGGGTGGTTTTTCTCCAGCGATCTCTTCCTGGTGGGGCAGGCGACCATGCGTACCTTCTTCGAGGTCGCCCGGCTGATCCTGGTCTTCTTCATCCCCGCCATCACCATGCGGCTGCTGGCCGAAGAGCGCCAGAGCGGTTCGCTGCAGCTGCTCGTGACCTACCCGATCACCGACGTCGAGATCGTGCTGGCCAAGTGGCTTGGAGCCCTGACCCTGCTGGCCGTGACGCTGGTGTTCACCCTCATCTACTGGTTCACCCTCATCATCCTGGGCAATCCCGATGAAGGCGCGCTCCTGGGCGGGTACCTGGGCCTGCTGCTCATGGGCGCAGCGGGCTGCGCCGTCGGGCTGTTCGCCTCGAGCGTGTCGCAGAGCCAGGTGGTGGCTTTCGTGATCTCCTTCTCGGTCCTCTTCGCCCTCTTCATGCTGGGGAACCTGCTCATCTTCCTCCCGGCGGGGCTGGCACCGGTTCTGGAGTACCTCTCGCTGGGCTACCATCTCGAGAACCTCTCCCGCGGAGTGCTCGATTCCCGCGACCTGCTCTACTTCCTGTCACTCACCGTCATGGGACTGGCGCTGGCCGCCGAGCGGCTGGCCGCCCGGTCGGAGTAGGGAGGTGATGAGGATGAATTCGCAGATCGTTCACACCACCGCCGCCCGGCAGCGGGCCACACGCCGCACCAACCTCCTGCTCCTGGCCGGCATCCTGGTGGTCATCAACATCCTGGGCGTCTCGCTCTTCGCGCGCTGGGACATGACGGGGAAAAAGATCTACAGCCTCAGCCGGGCCTCGAAGGAGGCGGTGCGCTCGCTCGGAGACCGGCTCACCATCAAGGGGTACTTCTCCGAAGATCTCCCGGCCCAGTATGCCAGTACGGCCCGGTACGTGCGCGACAAGCTGGACGACTACAAAGCCTTCGGCCGCAACCGGGTCCACTTCGAGTTCGTCGATCCCGCTTCGGAGGAGCAGCTGCAGGAAGAAGCTCTCTCCTACGGCATCCAGCCGGTGCAGATGCAGGCCATCGAGCGGGACCGGGTCGAGCTCAAACTCGTCTATATGGCCCTGGTCTTCCTCTACCAGGACCGGGTCGAGACGATCCCGGTGGTGGAGAGCACCGCCGGCCTGGAGTACGACCTCACCACCGCCATACGGGCGGTGAGCCGCGAGAGCAAACCGGTGGTCGCCTTCCTGGCCGGGCACGGCATGGCGGTCCCCGAGCAGAACGCGGAGGGGACCGGGGTCAGCATCTGGCGGCAGGAGCTGGAGAGTCACTACGAGGTACGCACCGTACACGTCGACAGCTTCCGCACGGTACCCCCCGACGTCGAGGCCCTCTTCATCGTGGGGCCGAGGGAAGGTTTTTCGGCGTGGGAACGATATGCCATCGACCAGTTCATCATGCGCGGCGGGCGGACCGGCTGGTTGATCGACGCCGTCGACGCCGACCTGCAGCAGTCGCAGCAGGGGATGGCCCCGCCGATGCCGCTGGGGATGGAGAACTGGCTGGCGCACTACGGAGTCCGGGTGCGCACCGCGCTGGTCATGGACCGGTACAATCAGTCGATCCAGATGCAGTCGCAGCGGGGGATCTTCACGGTCAGAGAGCTGGTGCCCTATCCCTTCTTCCCGAAGGTTGAGAACTACAACCGGGAGCACCCCCTCTCCAAGGAACTCCCCGAGATGACCTTCCTCTACGCCAGCCCGATCGACACCTCGCTGGCCCGACCCGACTCCACGGCCGGCAGCGACTGGATCCAGATCACTCCCGACACCATCAACACCTGGCCGGCCCGACCTCCGCGGGTGGTGATCGAGCCGATCATCTACACCAGTTCGCACTCCAGCATGCAGGAGGAGTTCTTCTTCATCCAGCCCAACCAGGCCATGGCCGAAGGGAACTTCCGCGGCGGCCCCTACCCGATCGCAGCGACGGTGACGGGTGAGCTCGAGAGCGCCTTCGCGACCGCCCCGGCCGTACCGGACTCGATCACGCTGCCCGCCCACCTTGCCGGACCGGTCGAGAACCGGCTGGTGGTGGTCGGCGACGCCACCTTCGCCCGGGACCGGTACCAGCAGATGCTCCAGGGGCAGAACCTGACCTTCCTGCTCAACACCGTCGACTGGCTCCTGCAGGACGAAGGATTGATCGGCATCCGCGCCAAGGAAATCGACTACCGGCCTCTGCGTGAGCTCGGCAACGCCCCGCGGGCACTCCTCAAGTGGCTCAATATCCTGCTGCCGTCGCTGCTGGCGATCGGAGCGGGAGTGATGTGGTGGCGGTATCGCCGGCGCCCGGTCCGCCAGCGGCTCGAGACCCTGGCAGCGAGGGAGGGATAGGAGATGGCAGAGAGTACACGCCGACTGCTGATCGTCTTCACGATCCTGCTCGTCGCCACCGCGGCCTGGTCGATGTGGCAGAAGCGCCGCACGACCACCCGGGAGCGGTCGTTCGGGAAGGTCGATACGGAAGATGTCGTCAAGGTCGACATCAGCGGCAAGGGGAAGGAGGTCGTGCTCGAGCTGAGCGGCGGGCGCTGGCTGCTCACCTCGCCGCTCGAATACCCGGCCAACCAGACCTCGGTCGAGGACCTGCTCGAGAAGGCCGCCGAACTGGCGGTGGTGAACCTGGTCTCGAGCAATCCCGCCAATCACGATCTCTACGAAGTGGGACCCGAGACCGGCGTGCTGGTGCGTCTGATGGGCGGACGCGACGGCACCCGCGATCTGCTTTCCTTCTTCGTGGGGAAGATGACCAGCGACTTCGGCCATACCTACGTCCGCGCCTTCGGCTCCGATGACGTCTATACGGCCACCGGCCTGCTGAGCGGTTATTTCGACAAGCAGGCGAGCGCCTGGCGGGACCGGACGATCCTCTCCTTCCCGGCCGAGACCATCCAGCAGGTGGAGGTCGTGAGCGATAGCGTAAACTACGTTCTGGGCCGGCGCGGTCGTCTGGCCGGCGCCCCCGACGCCCCCTGGGTCATCAAGTTCGCCGACGATCCGGTTCCGGTCGCGGCCGACTCGGCCCGGGCTGCCGGGATCGCCGGCAGGCTGGCGACGCTCAACGCGAGCGGCTTCCCCGAGCCGGGGCAGGAGGTCGGAGCCGACTGGGAGAATCCGGTCGCACGGGTCCGCGTCACCCTGACCGACGGATCGATCCGGAGCATGAGCGCCTGCGAGATGCCGGATGATTCCAACCGCTGGTACCTCCGCACCGGGGAGAGCGAGACGGTCTTCCTCATCTACAAGAGCAATCTGGACACCATCCTGCGCTCACGCAGCGATCTGGTAGCCGGGGAGGACGAGGGCGATACCGGACAGTGACGAAGCATCACGCGGGAGGAGGCGGGTGACGCCTCCTCCCGTCATGCCGCCGGCCTGGGAACGGTCGGCCGAGGTCGGCCCGCTCACCGGCTTCTTCACCACCTTCACCGACATCCTGCGGGCGCCGGCAGCCTTCTTCTCCTCGCTGCCCGCCGACGGTCCCGCGGCCCCGGCGCTGATCTTCTGGGCCCTGACCACCCTGCCGCCCCTCGTCGTTTCAGGCCTCGAGGGGTACAGTTTTCTCAATGAGATGCTCGACATCGTCATGACCGCGCCCCGTCCCGGGGTGCTCGAACTCCCCTGGTGGATCTTCGGGATCGTGGCGCCCCTGGTGCAGTTCGCCTCGCTGCTCTCCGGACTGGCGGCCGTGCACATCATCCTCGCCCTGCTGGGTCGGGCCCGCGGGGGATGGCGGGGGACCTTCCGGGCCGGCGGGTATGCATCGGCGCCGGCGCTGCTGGGTTTCATCCCCCTCATCGGCACCCTCATCGCCGGTCTGGGGACGATGATGTTGCAGTATCTGGCGCTGCGGCGGATCCATGCCGCCCCGGCCTGGGCGGTGCTGCTGGCCTACCTCATCCCCGTGATCGCTGTTCTGCTCATCGGGGCCGGCATCATGCTCATCATCATCGCCCTGGTGGCTCCTTCAGTGCTGGGGCTGCCCGGCTGAACCGGAGGGCACCCCGTTCCTGCCTCTTCCCCCCTTCACATTTCACCTCCGGCGTGGTTTCATGGGAGCCGGACCTCTGTCGGAACCGGAGAATGGATATGCGTACTGATCGACGACCTCTCCGCCTGTCTCTCGCCGCTGTTATCTGCCTCCTCGGAACTTTGCCCGAACAGGCCGCAGCCCAGTTCACCGAGCAGGTGCTCTACGGTCCCGCCCGGGCCGGGGCCTATGTCGACGCCATCGGCCGCGCGGCCGCCTGGATGGGGACCGAGACCGGCGAGATGGAAACCTGGGTGTGGCCGTGGAAGATCTTCCACGCCTTCAACCTCGCCGTGCGCACCGGCGAGGTGGGGGGCGAAATCGATCTGGCCGGCCTGGCCCGGAGCGTGGCCGTGCGCCCGTACGCGGTCGAGATCTCCTACGTGCACTCCCGCTTCGGCCTCCGCCAGACGATCTTCGCCCACGCCACCGAGCCGGTGCTGGTGATGCAGCTCGAGATCGACACCAGCACCGACCTGACCCTCATCCCCTCGTTCATCCCCGATCTGGAGCCGATGTGGCCGGCCGGGATGGGGGGGCAGTACGCTTTCTTCGATCCCGGAGTGCCGGGGTACGTGCTGAGCGAGAGCCGGAGCAGTGTGAACGCGGTTCTCGCCTGCACCGAGGCCTCCCGCGGCTCCTCCGCCCCCGCCCACCAGCTGGCCGGGGCGGGCGCCTTCGAGATACCGGTCGGACGGGAACAGGCCGCCGCGGGCCCGATCGTGCTCGTCATCACGGGCGGGCAGGAGGCCCGCGAGACGACCGTCGCCCGCGCTCAGGCGGCGCTGGAGCGGGCCGGAAAGCTGCTCGAAGATAGAGAGGCCGCCTGGCAGGCGATGCCGGCGGCGGGCAGGCTCGTTCTGCCGGTTCCGGCCCTGGCCGAAGCGTACCGCTGGGCGGTGAGTTCGCTCACCGACGGCTGTCAGTACACCCCGGGGCTGGGGACCGGGCTGGTGGCCGGCTTCGGGCCCACCGGGGCCGGCTACCGGCCGGGCTTCTCGTGGTACTTCGGCGGGGACACCAGCATCAATTCCCTCGGCCTGGTGGCGGCCGGGCAGGGGTGGGTGCTGGCCGAGGCTTTCCCCTTCCTGGAGCAGTATCAGCGCGACGACGGGAAGATGATGCACGAGCTGACCCGT
>CAYSYY010000181.1:4386-7291 GCA_964435265.1 uncultured Gemmatimonadota bacterium | reverse complement strand
AGGGCACCTGGAAAGCGATGCGGGAGGAGAAATTGGTTTTGATCGGTCCGGTGATGACATCGACCGAGGGCCGCTGGGTGGCGAGGATGAGGTGCACCCCGACCGCCCGGGCCTTCTGCGCCAGACGCTGGATTAGTGTCTCGATATCGGCCGAGGCGGTCATCATCAGGTCGGCGAGTTCATCCACGACGATGATGATGTAGGGGAGCGGTTCCGGCACCTCGGCGGCGTCGGGTCCCTCCCCCAGGGCCGCGTCCTCACGCAGCTTTCGCGCCTTGGCGTTGTATTGCTCGAGATCGCGCACCATCGCCGCCGCCAGGAGGTCGTAGCGCTGTTCCATCTCGAGCACGGCCCAGCGCAGAGCATCCACCGCCTTGCGGGGATCGGTCACCACCGGGGTGATGAGGTGGGGGATGGCGTTGTAGACGCCCAGCTCGAGCATCTTCGGGTCCACCATGATGAAGC
Organism: uncultured Gemmatimonadota bacterium; assembly: GCA_964435265.1. Taxonomy (GTDB): domain Bacteria; phylum Blakebacterota; class Blakebacteria; order Blakebacterales; family Blakebacteraceae; genus CAYSYY01. Next base: position 6,826 of record CAYSYY010000181.1, on the reverse strand, counting down.
GGCACCGGGCCGGACCCATGCGTACCAGCAGGCTCGCGATGACGGCGTTGATGCTCACGCTCTTGCCCGATCCCGTGGTGCCGGCCAGGAGCAGGTGAGGCATCCCGGCCAGATCGGCCACGAACGGGGTGCCGGCGAGATCCATGCCGAGGGCCAGCGGGAGCAGGTGCTTCCCGCCGGTGAAGGCTTTGGATTCCAGGATCTCCCGCAGCCGCACGATCCTGGGCCGGGCGTTCGGGATCTCCACCCCCACCGCCGCCTCGCCCGGGATCGGGGCCACGATCCGGATGCGCTGGGCCCGCATGGCCAGGGCCAGGTCATCGGCTAGGTTGGCGATCTGGCTCACCTTCACCCCGGGGGCGGGCTTGATCTCGAAGCGGGTGATGACGGGGCCGGTTTTCCAGCGGGCCACCTCGGCCCGTACTCCGAAAGAGAGCAGCTTCTCCTGCAGCAGTTCGGCTTCCCCCCGGATCTCTTCGTCGTCCGGTCCCAGCTCCTCTTCCGAGGGGGAGATGAAGAGATCGAGCGGCGGTGGGGTGTAGGCTTCGTCATCCACGACGCTCCCGATCCCCCGGGCCGCCACCGCCGCCGCCTTCTCCCTCTCGCGGCCCATGGGGACGGGCGGCTCGGGGGCGGCGTCCTGCTCGCGGCCGACGGGGGGGAGCGGTTCGGGCGCAGTCCCCTCCGGTTCGGCTTCCCCGACCCCGACCTCCTCGTCCCCGGCCTCGCCGGCTTCGTCCGCCGCCTCCGACGTCGTCCTCTTCTTCCTGCTGACCGGTACGGCCGCCGGCACCGGCTGCTTCGCCCGGCGGGCTCCGGCCCGGCGGGTCTGTACCTTCTTCACCAGGTCAGCCGCCCCGCCGACGGCCCCGGCGGTGGCCCGCCCGGCCCCACCGGCGATCCGGGCCACGGCCGCGGCCAGCTCGCCGGGCTTGAGCCCGAAAGCGGCCATGGCGAAGAGAACCGTGACGGCGATCCAGACCAGCGGAGCACCGACGATGCCCGTATACATAACCAGGAACCCGGCCATCCACCCGCCCCACTCACCGGCCAGGTTGGTGGAGAAGTCGGGATTCAGCAGGTAGTGAGGGAACGCCAGCAGAACCGAGAGCATTACCTGGACGAAGAGGATCTTCAGGGAGATGACCACCAGCCGGCGGTCGATCCGGTGGCGCAGGATCCGCCATCCCCAGAGCAGGAGAACGCCGATGGTGAGGAAGGGGGGGATCCGACCCAGGCTCTGGACCATACCGTAGGCGAGCAGGGCGCCGAGGCGTCCCACCCAGTTCCGGGCCGCCCCGGTGGCGGAATCGAAGGCCGGGGGATCGGTCGGACTGTAGGATACCAGGCTGAGCAGCAGCACCAGGCCGCCCACCAGGATGATGAAACCCACCGCTTCCCGCAGGTGCCCGGCGGTGCTCCGGGTGCGTCGTGTCCTCCGTTTCGAACCGGGCTTCTTATTCATGGGGATCCCTCCCGGGCAGTATCCGCATACGCTCCGACAGAGCCGGACACGCCCCGCCGGCGGGATCGGAACCCCGCGGGATCACCCGCGCAGGCCGGTGGTTTCACCCGTGATCATCCGGTCCCGCACCAGGGGCAGAACGGGCAGGGCATCCACCGCCGCGCAGAGCTGCAGATCGGAGGCGAATCCCGCCTCCTCGAGCCGCTGACCGTGGGCGGAGCGGCGGAGCATCCGGAGCGGATTGCGCGGGGTGCGCCGGCCGAGCTGCAGGGCCACCCAGGCCCCGTCGTTGACCGGGATCATCTCACGCCCCGTGGCCTGGGTGATCCGCTGCAGGAGGAACCCGGCGCAGGCCGCATCCTCGAGTGCGAAACCCCCGGCATTGCCGGCACAGATGAAAACGGCGTGGTCGAGGGGAGCCAGTTCGGTGACGATCCGATCGGCGTTGACATACGCTCCGATGAGGATCCGCGCCGCCGGCTGAGCCCGGGTGATCGCCCGGGTTCCATTGCTGGTCGAGAGGACCAGCAGACGTCCCGCGACACAGTCCCGGGTGTACTCGGCCGGGGAGTTGCCGAGGTCGCATCCCTCGACCCGCTGCATGTCCCGTTCGGCGCACAGCAGTACGTCGTCCATCCCCAGGCGGGTGACCATCTCGGTGGCCCGTTCGATGGTGGCGGCGGGGATGACACCCCGGGCGCCGTGGGCGATGGCCGTGATGATGGTGGTGGAGGCGCGCAGGACGTCGATAATGACCGTCGTCCGGCCCCGCAGCTCGTCATCCGGAGCCTCCGCCGGCGTGAAGTAGACCTGGACTTCCATCATCCCGATACCGCCGCCGCGGCTGGCTAGCGGCGGCTGCCTTCGGTGTAGAAGGGCAGGGTCACGATCTCCGCCCCGGCGGGCCGGCCGCGGCAGTCGACCGTCAGGGGGACCCCGGTCCGTGCCAGCTCGCTGCGGACGTACCCCAGCGCG
>CAYSYY010000181.1:0-4376 GCA_964435265.1 uncultured Gemmatimonadota bacterium | reverse complement strand
CACCGACGGCCCGACCGTGCCGCTGGTGATCACCCCGACCTCCTCGTCCCCGTGCCGGATCGGGTACCCCTGCCGCGGGAAGACCCGTCCCTCGAGCCTGAGCCCGACCAGTCGGCGCGGCACACCCACGTCTTTCTGCTTCAGCAGGGCATCGCGACCGTGGAAATCGCCCTTGTCGAGTTTCACCGTCCACGCCATGCGGGCTTCCAGAGGCGTTGTCTCCTCCCAGATATCGTTCCCGTAAAGGTTGTAGGCGACTTCGAGCCGCAGGCTGTCCCGGGCGCCCAGCCCGATCGGCAGGATCTCCACCCCTGCTCCGGCCGTCATGATGGCTTCCCACATCTCCGGAAGCCGTTCGAGATCCTCGAGGTAGACCTCGAATCCGTCCTCGCCGGTGTACCCGGTCCGGGAGATGACCGCGGGCACGCCCGCCACCTCACCGGGCACGAACCAGTAGAAACCGATCCGCGTCAGATCGGTGGCCGTGAGGGTCTGCAGGATCGCTTCGGCCCGGGGGCCCTGCAGGGCCAGCAGCCCGATCTCGTCACTGCGGTTCAGGAGTTCCACATCTCCTTCCACATGTTCCTCGAACCAGGCGAAATCCTTCTCGATGTTCGAGGCATTGACGACCATCAGGTAGTGGTCGGGGAAGCGGTAGAGGGTCATGTCGTCGACCAGACCGCCGTGGTCGTAGCAGATCCCCGTGTACAGCACCTGGTTGGTCCTGAGCTGACCTACATCGTTGGTGACCATCTTCTGCACGTATTCGAAGGCATCCTGACCCCAGACCTCGAACTCGCCCATATGGCTGATGTCGAACAGCCCGGCGGCGCTGCGCACCCGCCGGTGCTCCTGCTGGATGCCGCTGTACTGGACCGGCATGACGAACCCGTGGAAGTCGACCAGTTTGGCGCCAAGTGCCTGATGTGTTGCGTAGAGGGGAGTCTTCTTCGGTGCGGGATGATCGGGCATGGAACTCCTCTTCCGTCGCGTGGCTCCGGGCTGCGGGTGGATATTAAAAGAAGGTAAGCAATCCGGACCTCGGGTGGCAAGCAGCGTGCCGGTCCGTTCCGTCAGCCGACGTGCCGGCGCGGCAGGCGGCCGTTGAGGGCCACCAGCAGTTCGTAGGGGATCCGTCCCGTCGCCGCGGCCATCTCGTGCGGGGTGATGATCCCCTCGGCGCCCGCCCCGAGCAGGAGGGCTATGCTCCCTGCCCCTTCGGCGGGCAGGTCGGTGATGTCCGCGACACAGGTATCCATACTGACGCTCCCGACCAGCGGTGCCCGTCCCGAGCCGAAGAGGACATACCCGCCCGCTAGCCCCCAGTTCATCGGGATCCCGTCGGCGTACCCGATCGGGAGCACGCCCAGGCGTCTTCCGGAAGGGACGGGGGTCTGCGAGTACCCCACCTGCGCATCCTCTCCCGTGGTCTTCTCCACGACCACCCGGGCCCGGACGGCGAGGGCGGGTTCGAGGGGGGGAGAATCGGGGAGCCAGCCGGCCGGCTTCCAGCCGTACACGGCCAGGCCGGGGCGGGCCAGGTCGAAGGCCGCTCCGGGAACCGCCAGCAGGGCGCTGGAGTTGGCCGCATGGGTCACGAGCGGACCGTAACGGGCCCGCAGTTCGGTGACCAGAGAGGTGAAGCGCGTCAACTCGCGCCGGGTGCGCTGCTGCGACGCCTCGTCACCGCTGTGGGCGGAGGCGAGATGGGCGAGGACCCCTTCGAGACGCAGTCCGTCCAGCGCCGCGATCTCACGGGCGGCGACGGCGGCCCCGGTGAAGGGGAAGCCGAGCCGGTGCATCCCGATATCCACCTTGAGGTGAACCGGCAGGATCTCCCCCCGCCGGCGGGCTTCGCGATCGAGCGAGCGGGCCAGCTCGAGGTCGGAGAGGGCGATGATGGCGCGGGCGTCCAGGGCTTCGGCCGCCTGCTCGGGCAGCAGCCCCCCCGGGATGACGATCCGTCCCTCATAGCCGCCGGTTCGGAGTTCGGTGGCTTCGGCCACCAGAACCACCCCTACTCCCCAGACCTCCGCCATCCCTGACAGACGCCGGACCACGGGCCCGACCCCGTGACCGTAGGCGTTGGCTTTCACAATGGGGAGCAGCGGCACGCCCGCCGCCGCCGATAGTGCGCGGACGTTCCGTTCGATGGCCCCGAGGTCGACATCACACCAGGCGGATCGCACCTCTTCCCTTTCCTCTCTTCTCTTCCCTTCTCATCATCCCTTCTTCTCTTCCCTGATCGGACCGAAGTAACACCGCCGGACCGGTCCGGTCCATCACCGATGCAGCCGCAGGCGCAGGAGCAGTCCGCTCCGACCGCCCTCATCGAAGAGCAGGCGCAACCCCACCCGGCCGGAGGCGTGTCCGCAACCGATGACGAGGGAGGGGCCGGGTTCACCGGCGCGCCGCAGGTTCTTTCCCGGCACCGGAGCGGGCTCGTACCAGAAGAGCGGCACGCCCGGTTCCGGCAGTGAATACGACCCGCGCAGGTATCCGTTCCAGGCCGCGCCGGTGAAATCGATCTGGAGCCAGGCGCCGAGAGCGGGCGCGCCTCCGCCCGCCAGCGAGCGGCGTCCCCCCACCCGCCAGCGCACCCTTCCGTCACTCCGCCCCCGCAGCCGCAGGTCGAGGGTCGCGGTCGACTCGGTGAGCGTTCCAGTCCAGAGGCGGTCTTCGCGTTCGGTCGTGCTCCGGAACGTCAGGCTGGCCCCCGCCCCGGCCGGACGCCCCTGGAGCAGCGTGCCTTCCGATCGCCACCACCACAGTCCCCCGACTCCCTCCCCCCCCCGGGCAACCTCGCAGGCCAGGACGGCCTGCAGGGCTATCGGCGGCCGCAGTTCCACGCAGCCCCGCACCCCTTGCCGCCTTTCCCGGGTGGCCGATCCCACCGGCCGGGCCAGGGGGGGAGACTCCCCCCACCACCCCCAAAGGGAGGCCTCCCACGCCGCGGCCCTGCTACGGAGCGAGGCGACTATCTCGGCGGCCGCTCCACCCCCTGCTTCCTCGTGCCTTTCACTTCCATCGCGCCATCCGCGGCCCGTCCAGCCGGCCCCCGAGATACGCAGAGCGAGCCCGTCCCGTCGGCGGCCCAGGGCGAACTCCGCCCCGCTGCGGTCCGGCGCCAGGAGCAGGAGCGCGCGGGAGGCCGCCGTCCGCTCCCAGCTCACCAGCCACGCCCCCGGGCGTCCCGGCTCCCGGACCCACGCCAGCGAGGGGCCGCGACCGTCACACCGGCGCAGGGAGATGAGCCGGGTGATCCCGGCCGCCGGGGGGATCGGAACGGCAGTGAGGCCGTGCGGCAGGCCGCTCCAGGCCGATCGCACCCGGGCACCGGGCCGCAGCCGCCAGCGCAGATCGCACATCAGCCCCGTCCCGAGACCGCCCCGGGCGGGACCGCAGCCGAACTCCCAGCCCCCCGCCTGCACGGTGACGGCCGAACTCATCGATATGGCGCCGTCATTCGCGCGCCCGAACAGTCCGCGCCACCCGATCGCCAGACCCGGCCTGTCCACGCCGGCTCCCAGATCGAGCCGGGCGGTCGTTCCGCCCGAGCTGACATCGATCCGGAGATCCGCGCCCCGGAGAGCCGACGTTTCCTCGACTCCGAGGCCGGTCTCCTCCAACAGCGCCGCGACCCGTGCTTCCCAGAGGGCGTCGCAGACCGGAGCCGAGAAGAGCAGTCTCAGGAGCAGGGCGCCGCTGAGCCACTTCACCGGTCCCCTCCCGGGGCCGTCCCAACACTCCAGAGCAGCGTGAAGCCGGGTCCGGGCACCCAGCGGAGCTCTCCGACCCAGAGCAGACCGCCGGTCCGCAGGCCCAGGGCGAGAGCGGGGGCGGGGGGACGGCCCCAGAGGCTCAGCCGCACCGTCAGCGGTCCGCCCTGATAACCCCAGAGGAGCGCCGGACGGTGCTCCCCATCCGGAACCAACGATCCCCCGATCCCCACCTGCAGCGGGCTGTTCCCATACAGCAGGGACCAGTGCCCGCCCGGATCGGTCCAGCCCGGTCCGCCCGGGGCGAGGCGCACCAGGAGCGCGGCCCGCCATCCGTCGGGGGTGCGCAGGATCGAACGCACCACCGGCACCAGGCGGATCCGGGTGCGGTGGTCCGGAGCGGAAAGGGTGCGCAGGTCCAATCCGCCACCGAGGTGGAGGGCGGCCGCGCCCGGTCCGATCGCGATCGTCCCGCCCGCGCCGAGCTCACCGCTCGAGAGCCGCATCCCATCCCCGCTGAGCTGGCGCCACCGCACTCCCCCGGTCACTCCCCGCCCTCCCAGCACCAGCCAGCCTTCCCGGTAGATCAGGTCGGGAACGCTGAAGGGACGGTGGGCGCAGATCCGCCAGCCGTACCCCGGCCGGACCGCCATCACG
>CAYSYY010000180.1:0-7327 GCA_964435265.1 uncultured Gemmatimonadota bacterium | reverse complement strand
ACGTTGTACCAGGGACTGCTGTACCACGGATCCCACCACGGATCGCAACACCAGTAGTCCCAGTAGTACGGGTCGTACCACCAGGGATCGTACCGGCCCAGGGAAATCCCGAAACCGCCCCACCAGTACCCCACGCTCCAGCCGTGGCCGAAGCGGCGCGGGAAGCGGTACCAGTCGTAACAGGTTGAGTAATACCAATCCACATACAGCCGGCGGAACCAGGGCCGCCTGTAGCCGAGGACGACCAGATCCAGGTCGTCATCGTACACATACGGCCGGTACTCCCCGCCGGCATAGTCGTAGTCGCTGCGATAGCGCACGCCGACGCCCTTGGCGCCGTCGGTGTAGAGATCATCGGAGTAGTGGACTCCGAGCCCCTGCTCTCCGGCCGTCGTGATCCCTTCCGGGGCAGGTTCAGGTTCGACCGCGGCTTCCAACGCCTGGACCTTCGCGATCAGCTTCTCGTCGATCTGCTCGACTTTCCGATCCGCCCAGGTGGCATCATCGGTCTCTCCCCAGGCTTGCGCGGCTGCGGTCCGGGGCCCTGCCGGTCCGTAGGCAACGAGGGTGTAACACCCCCCGAGCAGCATGAGCAGGGCGATCATCCCGACCAGCAGGACGGTACCCTTCCAGGCGTCTCCCTGGTTTCTCACTGTCTCTTCGTGTATCCCGGTACGCATCAGAACCACCTCATTTCGCCGCTTCAGCCGCCCCGTCGGTCGTGGGCGTCCGATCCCGGACAGGGCGGGATCCACCTGACTCGATAATCAAGAACCGTGCCAGCAGCTTGGATTCGGCCGAACAGTCTCAACGAAGAGCCACATGTGTTCACGTATTTCATTGCAGGACAACACAATACATTGCATCAACCGGGATAGTCCGAAGCCGCAGCCAGTATCTTGAGGACTGCGATCTCACGCCGGGTCAGACCGTATGTGTTCACATGTCCCTCAGCCGTGACAGTAGTTGTCCCCGGTCGGGGACACGGCGGGATTCAGGACGGTATCCGGACCAGGATGGCGATGATTGTGATGAGACGGGTGCGCGTTTGCTCATCCCACTCCGGGGTGCGGCTCAGGAGCGAGGTGTAGTAGTCGATTACCTCGCGCCGGGGGACGACCTGGACGTACCGGAAAACCTGTTCGCTCCGGTCCAGACGAACCAGGTTCCGGTCGGCGAGTTCGGCGGCCAGTTCCTGCAGGCGGCCGATCCCGCTCGAGAACTCGGGATGGAGGCGGGGATACCACTCGAAGATACTTATCGGTTTGCGGCCGTCGAGGGCCGCATAGGCCATTATCTGTTCCAGCGTGAGATCGAGGTCGGGTTCGGGGAAGGCCTCGGGATCGTGGCCGCGCAGCCGGTTCCACAGATCGCGGCCCAGATCCATGAGGGTCTGGGCGATCAGCCCGGCCATCGAGGAGACCGGGATCATCGGTTCGCCCCGCAGATCATCGAGCGATCCCGGCTCGGGCAGGGGACGCCGCATGCGATCTATGATCGAGCCTTCGCGGGCGCTTTCCAGGACGCTGGCGGTGAGTTCCTGGAGCCGCTGCTGGATGAAGAGCAGGGAATCGATCGGCGTGCCCGCCGTTCCCAGATCGGTCCAATCGGCGGCACCCTCGGCCAGCGCCCGGCGCAGCGGTCCCGCGGCGGCCCCGGCCCCCTCACCCAGGACCAGCGGAGCCGGTTCCACGACCGGCGGGCCCGTCACCCAGTCGAGGCCGCGCCGGACTCCGACCTCGCTGCGGAGTGCCCCGTGCTCGACGTCCGCTGAGGGGATCGGTTCTCCGGCCGGTTCCGATGCCCCGATCTCCGGCGGCGGTTCATCGAGCCGGGCGGCGGGTGGAACGGATTCAGGCGCTTCGGTCAGGAGCGCGATCGGCAGATATACCGGGGGGGCATCGGGGACCCGGATCATGACGACACCCAGGCTGGCCGCCAGAAGCAGATGGAACAGGGCCGATGCGAGCCAGCCGGTGCGGCGCATGGTCCCCCCTATCCCCCGACCTTCTCCGACCAGAGGAAGCGGTACCGGTGATAGTTGTTCATGATCGTTCTGACGAACGTCCTCGTCTCAGAATAACCAATGGACTCGACGAAAGTTTCCGGCCGATCGTCGGGGAGGGAGCGCTCCCACCGGCGCACGTTGGTGGCTCCTCCGTTATAGGCCGCCAGCGCCTTCTCGACCGAGCCGCCGAACCGGTCGATGAGACGGGCGAGATAGGGCACCGCCAGGGCGATGTTGAGCGCGGGATCGTAGAGGTCCTCATCGCCCACCTCGCCCATCCGGAGACGCCCGGCCCATTCCGTCGCCGTCTCGGGCATCAGCTGCATCAGGCCGCGGGCGCCGGCGTAGGAGCGGGCGCCGGCGTCGAAGGCGCTCTCCTGCCGCACCAGGGCGAAGATGAGCCAGGGATCGACCCCGTATCGCCGGGCCGTGCTCTCGATCAGGTCGTGGTAGTACACGGGAAAGAGAAGATCCTCATAGAGCGGGTCCGCCTGATCAACGGTGCCGCCGCGCAGCAGCCGGTCGCCCAGCCGTCGCGCCGCCCCCCAGGCGTGTCCCTCGACACAGATGTTCCAGAGTTCGAGGCTGCGCGCCCCCGTCTGAGCCCGGTCCTCGAGGGCATCCAGGAGCTGTTCCTCACCACCGTCCCCTCCCAGACCGACGCGCAGCAGTATAATCCCGGCCGTCAGAGCGGGATCCGCCCAGGCGGGGACCTTCAGATCGGAGCCGTTGCCGCGGGGGGTGAGAACCGGGACCGGTGGCTCCTCACTCCGTGCCCGGCCCGCCAGCACGCCGTACCAGGTGCCCGGAAATCCCTCGGCTGCACGCCGGAAGAGTGCGGCGGCCGCCGTACTGTCCCCGTCGGCCTCGGCCGCCCGGGCCGCCCAATACCATCCCTGACTTTTTTCCTCCGGATGGAAGACCCCTCCGCCCAGCGTGGTGAACCACCGGCGGGCCTCCTCCCGATCGCCCTGTTCCAGCGCGTTCCGACCCAGCTCGAAGAGCACCCCGGCGTTCTCCCAGTGGCGGGGATACTCCCGGACCAGTCGGACGTAGATCTCCTCCGCCGCCGCAGGATCGACGCCGCTCATCCGGTCACCGGCCTGCTTCAGGGCACGTGGAGCCCACTGACTGGTCGGGTAGCGGTCGGTGAAGGCGACCAGATCCCGGGCCCCCTCCCGCCGGCTCAGCGCAGCGGCGGCCAGCGCTCCGTTGTACCCGGCCGAGGTGCGGAAGCGGCCGCCCCCCTGCTCGACCCCGGCCAGCACCCGCCGGGCTTCGGTGTAGCGGCGTTCCCTGAGCAGGCACAGACCGTAGCGGTACTCAGCTTCTGCGACGAGATCAGGATCGTTCGCGGTGTCCCGAACCCGGGTGAACGCTTCCCGCGCCCGCTCCCACCCGGCCAGGGCGGAAAAAATCCGTCCGGCCGCCAGCAGTTCCGGTGCCTCCAGCTCCCCTTCCGCCATCAGCAGCTCGGCGCACTCACCGCGGGCTTCATCGCTGCCGGGCAGGGTGAACGCCTGCCGGTAGAGCTCGCGGGCGCGGGCCGGATCACCGGCCGCCAGCAGGCGGCCCAGGTGCAGCGCGGCGGTGGCGGCGCCGGGATCGTACGCTGTGATCATCGCGTTCAGGGCCGCCTGCTCCCGTTCGACGTCCCGGGTAGCGATCGCCCGCTCCAGGATCGCCTCACGGACCCGTCGGGCCAGCGCATCGGGCAGCCCCCGCTCCCCGAGCCGATAGAGGAGCGAGTCGGCTTCGGCGGGTTCGTTCATCTCGTACCGGAGGCCGACCACGAAATAGTCGATCCAGTCCGGCAGGGGATCCGGGAGCCCTCCGGCCGAGTGCTCGAATGCCTCGCGGGCGGCCACCGGACGACCCATCCGGTGATAAGCCACACCCAGACCGAGCCATGCCTCCGGGGAGAGTTCCTTCTCACTGGCGGCACTGGAGCGCAGGAGCGTCACGGCCATGGTGGGATCGCCCTCGCGCAGGGCTTTTAGACCGGCTTCGAGCACCGGATTGTCCTCCGGTACGCCCGGCCGACCGGCGGGGGTGGGAACCGCCGCCCCCATCAGAACCATCAGGGGCAGCAGCAGAACCGCGGCGGATGAGAGCGAGAGCGGCGAAAAGAGCCATCGCCCGGGGAAGCGGTTGACGCCTATACTGCCTGTACTGTCGTTCGTGCTCATCGCAGGGTGAAGCTATGGGAGCCGCTCCGTCGCGTCAAGGTATGGCAGCCGACATCTACATCGGACCGGCCGGCTGGTCGTATGACGACTGGACAGGGTACGTCTATCCACCGGGGGCGGCCTCGAAATTCGACGGGCTCGCCTATCTGAAGGATTTCTTCGACACCATCGAGATCAACAGCACCTTCTATCGCCCGCCCGCTCCGCGCACGGCCGAATCGTGGGTCCATAGGGTGAGCGCCAACGATCGTTTCCTTTTCACCGTGAAGCTCTGGCAGGGCTTCACTCACGATCCCCGGCGCATCGAGACGGCCGACGTCGAAACCTTCCGGGCCGGGATCGCGCCGCTGCAGGAGGCGGAGCGGCTGGGAGCCGTACTCTGCCAGTTCCCCTTCTCCTTCCACGGCAACCGCGAGAACGCCCGCTACCTGAGCGAGCTCTTCGACGCCTTCGCCGGTCTGCCGCTGGTCCTGGAAGTCCGCCATGCCTCGTGGGACGAGCCCGACGTCTATGACTGGCTGCGCGGGAAGGGGGTGGCTTTCTGCAATATCGACCAGCCGGTCATCGGCGCCGGTCTGGAACCGACCCGGGAGGCGACGTCCGAGCTGGGGTATATCCGCCTGCACGGCCAGAACCACGAGAACTGGTTCCGCGACGATGCCGGGGTGGCGGAACGCTACGACTACCTCTACGACGCCGCGGAGCTGGAACCGTGGGCCGAGGCGGTCCGCGCCCTGGCCGGGAGTCTGGGGCGCCTCTTCCTCGTCTTCAACAACCACTACCGCGGCCAGGCGGCGGTCAATGCCCTGGAGATGATGGCCCTGCTCATCGGCGGTCCGGTCGCCGTGCCCCCCACCCTGCTCGCCGCCTACCCCCGGCTGGCCGGTATCGCCGCCGCCAGATAATCCGCCGCTCTCAGTTTCTACCCGTCAACCTCCACTCCGCGCGATTCGGGCATCGTCCATCCCGGTTCGGGCATCGACCGGCCGGGATCGGAATCTGTCCGCCCCGGTTCGGGCAGCTCCCCGCGGCCCAGGGTCTCGAGGCGTTTGAGCGTCACCGTGACCGCCCCCCACTCCTCCTCCACCAGTCCGGTCAGGATGAAGGGACCGCGGGTAATCAGATCGGGGGCGTAGCGGCGGTAGGAGCGGGGGAAGACGGTGACCTCGTAGAGCGCGGTGGTGTCCTCGAAGCTGATGAACTCCATGGTCTCGTTGTGGATGGTGCGGATCGGCTTGGCGGTGACCCGCCAGCCGGTGAGCCGGACCAGCTCTCCCACGTGCGCTTCCAGGTCCCGGGCCTCGATCAGCGGCGGTCCGGGGCGGGCGGCGGCTTGAGCGATCCGTCCGCGGTAGAGGGTCAGGGGGTGGGCGCTGACCAGGAAGTCGAGGGTCGCGGCCTCGAAGGCAAGCACGGTTCGCGCGTCGTACTCCGGGGCCGCCGGCGGGGGCTCGGCGACCGGCAGATCGAGAGGCAGGACCAGGTTCCCGCCCCCATTCACGCCCCGACTCCTCCCGTTCCAATCTCCGGCCCCCTTCCCTCCGGCACGCCGGTCCTTCTTCTCCCGCAGCAGCGCCCGCCACATCAGTTCGGGGCGGGTCCCCTCGCCCAGGGAATCGAGGGCCCCGCAGCGGATCAGCGCCTCGAGTCCGGTCGGGGCGAGCCGCACCCGGGCGACCAGATCATCGAAGCTCCGGAAGGGACCGCCGCGCTCCCTTTCCGCCACCAGCGCCTCGCTCTCCTCCTCCCCCAGTCCCCGTACCTGGCAGAGCCCCACCCGCAGCCAGCCGCGCCGGCCGCCGGGCAGCCCCAGGTCCCCGGTCCGCGCCCGCCCCAGGGCGAGGTCCCCGGCCGCGGCGACCGCCTCGGGCCGGGTGGCGCCGACATACGCCACCGCGCTCTCGTTCACGTCGGGGCCCCGGATCTCCAGCCCCATCCGGGCGGCCTCGGAGATGTAGGCGATGGTCGAATAGAACCCGCCGTAGTTGGAGAGCACGGCGGCCATGAACTCGGCCGGGTAGTGGGCCCGGAGCCAGACCGCCTGGAAGGAGACCAGGGCGTAGGAGGCCGAGTGGGCCTTGCAGAACGAATAGCCGGCGAACGACTCGATCTGCCGCCAGAGTTCGGCCGCCACCTCGGGACTCGTCCCGCGGGCCAGCGCCCCCTGGACGAACTGCCGCCGGTAGCGCTCCAGCCGCTCATGACTGCGCTTCTTGCTCATGCTCTTGCGCAGGCCGTCGGCGTCGGCCAGCGAGAGTCCGGCGATGTGGTGGGCGACCTTGATCACGTCCTCCTGGTAGCACATCACCCCGTAGGTCTCCCCCAGCAGCTCTTCCAGCTTGGGGTGCAGCCAGGTGAAGGGGGCCCCGTGGTGACGCTCGATGTAGGCGTGCATCATCCCGCTGCGGGAGACCCCGGGCCGGATGATGCTGGAGGCGGCCACCAGGGTGGCGAAGTCGCGGCAGTCCAGTTTGCGCACCAGCCCCCGGGTGGCCGGGCTCTCGATGTAGAAACAGCCCACCGTGTCCCCCCGGGCGACCCGTTCCCGGGTGGCCTCGTCCCGGGTGGGGTCGAAGTGGACGTAGGAGACCCGGCGGCCATGGACCTGCTCGATCCGGGCGCAGGCGTCGTCGATGACGGCCAGGGAGCGGTTGCCCAGCAGGTCGATCTTGACCAGCCCGGCATCCTCCACCGGGTACATGTCCCACTGGGTCACCACCAGACCGCCGGCCGAGCGCTCCAGCGGCACGTGCCGGGTGATGGGTCCGGGGGCGATGACGATGCCGCCGGGGTGCACCCCCAGGTGGCGGGGATAGCCGTCCAGCTCCTCGGCCTGGGCCAGCACCGTCCGCCAGGGCTCCGCCGAGAGGTCGATCCCCCGGAAACGGGGGTTGGCGGCCACCGTCTCCCGCAGGTCGCGGGCCCGGGCGGCGTAGCCCATCCGCCGGGTCACCGCGGCGATCTCCCCCTCGGGCAGGCCGTGCACCTTGGCCACCTCCCGCACCGCCGCCCGTGCCTGGAAGGTGACCTGCGTGGCGATCATGGCGGTCCGTTCGGGTCCGTAGGTGCGGTAAACATACTCCAGAACCCGGTCGCGATCGCGCCAGGAGAAGTCCAGGTCCACGTCGGG
>CAYSYY010000179.1:6442-7340 GCA_964435265.1 uncultured Gemmatimonadota bacterium | reverse complement strand
ATTAATCAATAAAACCAGGCCTTCCGACATGGCTTGCTTCTCGGGCGCGACCAATAAGGAAATCTGGTCATCAAGAACTTGTGTGTGCGTCGGGAGTCGCGTTGCAAGAACGGGTCTTCCTGACTCAAGGTATGAGTATATTTTCATCGGTGTATTTTGACCTTGCGTTCTTGGCGAAACCAGGATATCAGCCTGTTCAAGGAAAGAGCCTAATTGAGAAATTGCCCGCTGGCCAATAAAATGTGTCCTATCCCCAATACCTGCTTTCCTTGATTGGTCCTTGTATTTTTTTATGTCTTCTTCACTTCCACCAATTATCACGAGATGCGCATCAGCACCCTTTGATCTGGCGAGTTCAAAGCTTTCTAAAAGAAGGTCTACACCTTGATACTTTTCAAGATTTCCAATATACATAATGACAGGTGTATCGATTCCCAAACTTTCTTTTAATATTTCACCTTGTTCAGATTCCGACTGTAATAAGCTAATATCTTCCAAACGAACAATCAGTTTGCCAGGAGCATAATTGACAGCAATCTCTTCAAGAGATTTGCAGACTGCAAGAATCCCTAGACTTGACCGTATGGCCATTCTTTCAAAAACGCCCATGATGCCCGTGACAATTTTTAAACATTTGTATTTGTCGCTTATCTGTCTGGGTAACGATGAATCCATATCGTAAACATAAGGAATATGGAACATTAATTTCATAAATATGGCCATAAAAGCCGATTCTTCAACGGCATGAATTAGGTCATAGCTATTGCTTCGAATCATTTGACAGCATTTCCAAAACATTATGCCGTCGCAGACAATCTTTTTCCAAGATGGTCCTGGCTTTATATTATTTATCCATGAAGGTGCGGTAATACGATACGTTATTGTCTTGGGGAAACTA
>CAYSYY010000179.1:0-6432 GCA_964435265.1 uncultured Gemmatimonadota bacterium | reverse complement strand
GTCTTCGCCTTCGTGATAGGTCAAAATATCAATACTATGGCCTTGAGCAGCCAAAACCCTAACAAGAAGCTTGACTGCTATAGGTGTTCCCCTATGTTGATAGAATGGATGAGGTGCCAACAACAAGATCTTCATGACAGCGACTCCTGAAGAGGATTGTCTTCCGCCATTCTTGTCACCCTTAGAACAATGGGGGATCCCAATAGCCCGGTTAATCCAATGACTCTAAAGCAATATTCCATTACTGAGGATAGATGGACAGATTTCATCATCCTATGAATAACCATTGGAACAAAGAACTCGGGCTTGAAAACCTCGTTATCAAAGCGATATTTAAGAAATTCCCTGGACAGTTCCTTGCGGCGGAACAAGCGGAAAGATCTTGTATTACCCTCCACCGCTTTCTTAGCTTCAAACAACATCCGGGAGAACATATTAAAACTTCTGACATCCGGGTAGTCGACTATTATCGCTTTTTGTGAGACACGGCACATTTCAGCCACAAGTCTTTCCCATTCCCCAACATGAGGGAGCAGCCGAAATGCAATGACGATATCAAATGAATCATTTTCAAAGGGTAAGTTTAACATATCACATGTATGATATTTTAGCCTTGAGCTATCCAATAGTGTCTGCAGTCTCTTTTTGCATGTTTCATCACTTCCTGTTACGGTAACATCATGTCCTTGCTCAACCAGCATCGGAGCCAGTTGCGCGTGTCCCCCCCCAATATCCAGAATTGTTGATTCTTTAAACGGTTTTAATAATCTTGATGTTATTTTCCTTTGGACATCCAAAAAATACTCGCCTATTTCCCCGGAAAATCTACCCGCATAATCGTCGGAAGACGTTTCGATATCCGCCATTTCCCTATCCGTTGAATGCATTCGCTCGTTATACGATAGATTGGATGTCTGCATATTATTGTGTTCTCACGACGATCTCAGCCGATTTTAGTGGTGAATATCGCGATATAACGGCCTCAATCTCTTCATCCTTCTCTTCCGAACTCCACCCAAGTTCTTCTGCCATAACGTCCGCAGTTTCTTTCAAAATATCATATGCTGGGCACTCTGCTGTCCCCAATCCAGTACGTCTGAAAACAACATCAGGCAACTTAACCGCCATCTCTTCTCGAACGAAATACCTAACTTCACCTTTTGTGAGAGGAGGATCCAGACTTATCCATGATTGTTCATCTCCATTTGATTTTATGTACTCAAACACATTTGCACAGCTTTCTCCATAAGTCGATTCAAGATGTCGTTTAAGATTGCCGTTTTCATATTTATATCCTTGACATTTGACGGCCATATCCTCTGCTCTATTTTCGTTAGTATGTGATGAATTATGTTTTCGAAGGTTTTCAGCCGTTTTTATTGAATGCAATATTTTCTTGAGCACTTTTTTCGCCGTTTCAACTGCGGTGGTATATTTTATTCCTTTTATTGAAAATAATCCCTTAATACCATT
This sequence comes from uncultured Gemmatimonadota bacterium, assembly GCA_964435265.1. Lineage (GTDB taxonomy): Bacteria > Blakebacterota > Blakebacteria > Blakebacterales > Blakebacteraceae > CAYSYY01. Next base: position 4,959 of record CAYSYY010000179.1, on the reverse strand, counting down.
TTCTTTTTCATGGTCTGTAATTTGTGAGCATTTGTCCAACTGAATATCATCAGACGTTGTTTGCATGTTTTCTATGGGCACTAGCCCGGCATGGTAGAAAGTAATATCGTCTAGAGCCAATGCTGCGGAGGGATAGATTTTGTTTATCTCTTCCACCAATTCCTTTATATCGTCGATAGTTACTCGTATTTTTCCGGGTTCCCCATGGAATGATTTGTAATCCGTTCCAATCATGGTATATCCTCGCCATGGCACGAAAAAATAGAGGCGCTTCCCTTTATTCAGGATTGCATCATTATCAAGATATGACTCGCTCCCTTCCAAACCCAAAGCGTTATCTTGACATAGCGGTTTTTTTGTAATTAAATTCATAGCTCTCGCCCAGCGCTTTTTCTCACCTATCTTGATTGATGAAACGCCCAGGATGTCTTCAAGCCAAGGGCCAGTTGCATTCACTATTGTGTTTGCTTGAATATCGAAGTGTTTGTTTGATATTAAGTCTTTTGCACTAACACCGATTACACGCCCATCATGAATTCTGAGTTTATTCGCCTCCACATAATTAGCTGCTAATGCACCATATTTAATTGATTCTAAGAGAAAGGTTAACGCGAGTCTTTCTGAGTTTAAGGCCAATCCGTCATACCAAAGTGACGCGGCTGTCAGCCCATCTTCCCTTATGTTTGGAAACATTTTCAAACATTGGTCCTTTGGTATAATCTTCCCGCGGGGCAAATAATTTTTTTTATCGATCGCACGGTTACGATCCAATCCTATTAGATCATTAAATAGAAGCGCAAACGCCATAACTTCTTTCCCTTTAAGTCCATGTCCGTATGTGGGCATGATACAGCCCAAACTCTTCACTAAATGTGGAGCGGAACACATCATTAAATTTCTTGATCTAATGGATTCTCTCATTCTCCGAATATTTAGATGCTGTAAATAGCGCAAGCCCCCGTGAATTATCTTTAGACTGTTTGCTGATGTTGCATGAGAGAAGTCCGTCTGTTCAATCAGTCCTGTTCTTAGACCTGCACGTGCTGTCTCTAAGGCAACAGCTATCCCGTAAATTCCCCCACCAATAATTAATACATCAAATCTATTCTTAGCGAGTTTATCTATTTCTCGAATCATTTTTATCATTTATTTTACTCAAGCCGTTCGCTTATGAGTAATGCCTTAGCCTTAAAGAGAGTTGCACCTTTAAAAACTGAAATGGATGCATAAGCTTCCCATAACGTCTTATATTTCCAGATTTGTTTTTAAGTATGTTCTTCAAGTCTTTTAACGGATGCTCAGGTGTAACAGACTCTTCTGCAATAAAACCAAAGCTACCCACTCGCCGAGCTTCCTCAGGTAGAGGTAGAGGATCGCTACCAGGCAGGATTGTAAATCCTTTCTCATTGCCATCTTTTAAGATATTCGGCATTCCTATCCAACCAGAACGACCTCCATTATCCCCTAAGAAAAGACCGGGCGCTTTTTCTGACACTAAATGTCTTTTTATAACCTCGCCACGTTTTCCTACCCATTTCCCAAACCCGTAGGGAATGACGGTAATTGCACCCTTTTCCCGAGCAATGTCCACAGTCTTCTTCAGTGAATGCCCATCCTCTATTTTGTTTTCAGCACCTAAAGCCAGAATTTCCAGATTTTCATCAGTTACGATCTGCCTTCCTTCAATTAGAACGAGGCTCTCGCCCTGCATGTTTTTCGCACACAGAGAAGAGGACTCGTGAGTAAAACCAAAAGACCATGACCCTGAATCTTCTCTCTTTATTGATCTTTCTTCTTTTGCATGCGTTTTAAGTCTCTGAAACCAATGCTGCTTTGATGTTTCAGACAACATTAAAATACCTGTGAACTGTCCTTTATGCCCCCGTTTCTCCGCCTCCAATTTCATATTAGCATACGCAGAATCAAGAAAAGATCTGAGGTTGTAACAATCATATATATGCACATGGGCATCAACGAGGATCATCGGAGCTAATGGAGAATCTATCCTTTATAGATTGCACAACACGGCTTGCGGTATTGCCGTCCCAAAATTCTATGGGGCCCGCTTTTTCTTAACCGCCGGAAAACATTCTATCTGCTTCGCTTTCGAGGTCATCGAGCCGGCACAAACGATTTGTCCCACACTCAATGGTAATAGGGCGTTCGGTATTTGGTCTCATGGTCACACATGGGATCGCGAGATAACTCGTTTCCTCCTGAATGCCTCCGGAATCTGTAATGACCATTCGGGAGTTAAAAACCAAATTCATGAAGCGGATATAATTCATCGGATCAACTCTCTTTATTCCCGGTGAATCATCAAGAAGTTCCGTTAACCCAAATTTATCAAGATTTTTTCTTGTTCTTGGATGAATCGGAAAGACAAGTGGAATCTTATCTGAGATATTCTTGAGTGAATGCACAAGCCTTTCAAGCTTCGCAGCATTATCGACATTTGATGGCCGATGTAGAGTCACCAATCCATATCCATATCTATCCAGTCCAAAATCGCTGTAAACCGCCTGCTTCTCGATCACTCCCCGCAACATCTCTATGGAATCAATCATGATATTGCCGACGCGCGATATCTTTTCTTCCTTCACTCCTTCGCGCAATAGATTCTCATCAGCATCCGGTGATGGTGTCCACAGAATATCTGCCAGGGCGTCAGTCACGAGACGATTAATCTCCTCGGGCATAGTACGATCAAAAGAACGCAACCCAGCCTCCAGATGAGCCACAATCGGGCGTTTCCCGAGTTGATTGCTAATTGCTGATTGTTCAAGGTCGGCAAATCTTTTATGGTCCTCAACATCTTTGGGATATTTCATCTTGGAGGCCGCTAGTGTACAGGCAACCGTGGAATTGACATCCCCTACAACAATCACCAGGTCAGGTCGATGCTCCATAAGCACTTTTTCATAGGACATCATCACCTTTCCTGTCTGTTCCGCATGTGTGCCGCTTCCCACCCCCAGATGAAGGTCAGGTTCTGACAAAGCCAAATCCTGAAAAAAAGCGTCAGACATGTCCAGATCATAGTGTTGACCGGTATGAACGATAAAGGGCTTCGCCCATTCTTCTTCTTTCAGTGCGTGATAAAGCGGTGCTATTTTCATAAAATTGGGTCTGGCAGCGGCAATTAAATGTATGTTCATTTCCGAAAAAACCTCAATCTATGACGTACTGCAACCTATCCTGTTTATCGCTAACCATATTCGCAGGCGCGCTGCTATGGCGTCTCTTTGGTGTTGGTCTGCTATGTGTCACATGCCCCACAATTGCAGGGCCCAATGATTTTGTCCGATTTCTACCCCTGGGCACATTCTAAAAAAGATGAATTCGTCACGGGAATCTCCGCCCATTATGGAGGGAAACTTCATGGAAGACATTAGTCAGGAATGAACCCGGACAATACCGGGAAGAAGTGATAAACAAAATCAAGTTCGGTTTCCAGAGTTTGATCAATGCTGGATATCACCGGCATATTGATTCTCACAAGGGCGCCATCTGTTCTGCGTTTGGTCATGGCATCCCAGATCAGGTAGAATTTGTTTGCGTACTCACTGGCATAAGTCCGACCACGTCCATGATACCACCATAGATAGAGCTGCCTCTCTGTACCTTTACCCATCAGATAGAGGTTGAGTTTCTTTTCCTGTCTCTTTTGATCTGTTTTTTCAAGCGTGTACACTCTGTTTTCCAGGATGTTCCAGCCCGCTCCGGGGAGGCACTGACGGGGGGAATGCACCTGTTTCCCCTCTCGCTGTGTGTTGAAATACCCCACATATAGCCCCATGGTTTCACCCTTTGCATTGATATATGTCCTCATAATATAGTCATCCACCAGCAACACCGCCATGGACTCATCATCCATTTTCTGTTCATTAACCATTCGCCATCCAGCCATTTGCTTTGGAAATGCATTGAGGGGAGACCGCTCTAATTCAGGTTCGGGCTTTGAATAACTGTAATTTGCGATAGCGGCTGTAATAAGAAGAATGACTGTGATGATGAATCGATACATATGGCTGAGGCCTTGTCTCTGGCTGCCGGTTCCCAGATGGGCCTGCAGCAAATGAACCTTTAAGGTGCTGCGATCACCTTCTTGACCTGATCGTCGAAAGCAGATATCCCGCTGCTATTAACATAATAATCGCGATCAAAAACAATATGTACCCCGAAAACCCGTGAAAAAAACCCTGGGCGGCACCAATACCGTAATAATTGGCCAATATCCCTGTCGCGCTCACTCGAAATGCGTTCACAAGTATGGCGATAGGAAAGCATAAGATCACAATAATCACTCTTTCCCAAAGAACCTTTTTGGTGAAGTATGCGAACACGGTTCCAAGGGCCAGCAGGGAAATCAGGGATCGAATCCCGCTGCAGGCCTCGGCGACCTCCAGGGTCGTGTGGGCCAAATGGATAATATTTCCCTCTCTCAACACGGGTATGCCTATCTGCTGCAAGGAAAATGTAGCGACGTTAGAGGCAAAAAGCTGCATGGGCAATGTGATTTTTTGCATAAGTATGGAAGGAATGGGAATCATAAAGATCAAAAAACCGATGGGAAAGAACAACTTCTTAAAGAATGGCCACCCGAGTAAGAAAATCACGATTCCGGACAGGACGACCAAAAAGGAAAACCTCATGACAAACATTTCCGCCGCGAGATTCCCTGCCATGAGGAGAAGGAGCCCAACAAAGAGAACCCCTACCCCTAGAATAGAGGGGGTTGGGGGTATTTCATACAGTCTGTTTTTCCTCTCCCAAACGAAATAGAGGCTTATGAAAGGAATGAAGAACCCATGGGAGAAATCCGGCAGATTCACCCAATCGTGCATCAACTTTGCAAACACATCATAATAGAGGATTCCCACACAAGTGGCACAAATGAAGAATTGAATCACTATCTTCCTGTCACTAAAAATCCCACCCACAGAATGATCTTTACTG
>CAYSYY010000178.1:0-7370 GCA_964435265.1 uncultured Gemmatimonadota bacterium | reverse complement strand
GCGCAGCCGGCCGGAGCGGCGAGTGCGAACGCGGCCGCAGCCACGGCGGCAGCCGCGCGGAGGCCGGCCCGGGTGGAACGGCGATTGACACGATGCAGGCCGATTTCAGGGTGGAAATGGTGATGCAGAATCACGCCGGGCTCTCCTGCTACGGATAGATCAGGCCGTCGGCGTTCGGCACGATCCGGAACACCGTCGGGACAAGGGCGCCGGTCTCTGAATCCTCGATGGTTGCGAGCAGCCGCCCCTCCACTATGGTGAACCGCGTCGCCGGGATTTCGGTTGTCCCGATATAGCGTCCCTCATCGTCGATCACATGGAAGGTGGTGGTGGCTTTGTCCGGTTCCTGGTAGTCGGTCCAGACGTCTGTCAGCCAGATCCACCCCGCATCATCGACAAATCCCCAGCCGAAGTACGCGCAGGCGTCGGGATAGGGGTAGTCGGGCAGGGGTTCGGGCTCGCGCCCGCGCGCCCGGGCGCGCTCGGCGCGGGCCTCCCGGACGCGCTGCTCGTACGCCTGCTTCACGCCCGTGGTGATCGGATGGGGTTCCAGCCCGGTCCGGATGATCCGCTGCAGGTTTCCCCGGAAGTCGTACCACTCCAGCTCCGGCCGGTCGCCGTTACAGAGCAGGATCCCGCGCCCCGGCACGTCCCAGGCCGTGGGATCGGTGGAGAAGGGTATTCCGGTAGACATGGTCGAGAACTCACCCGGCAGCACCTCGATCCGGCTGATCATGCTCGATTTCACGAAGGCGGTCTGAACCCGGGCCAGGGTGTCGCCTGAAGTTGAGATGGTGGTGATGCTCTGGCTCGTATAGGCGAAATCGTCCATGTCGCGGCTGGAGATATCGCGCATGATCAAGGTGCCGTCGGGTTCTTTCCGCATACCGATGACGAGGGTATTGACCGGTCGTGTGACGACCTCGAGCAGGGCATAGTCCATCGAGAAGTAGGTCGTGCGCTGCTGCTGGAAATCCCAGATCGCTATCCGCCCGTTCTCAAAGCTCGGCACGTTGGGGGAGATGAAGTCACCGGGGCCCTCCCCCGCTTGGCCGATCCGGCGCAGGTAGCTGCCGTCGGGGGCGAAGACGGCGATTTCGCCGCTGCGCCTTTCGGGGACGTAGAACCGGCCGTCGGGTCCCATGGTGAAGATGTTTGGTGAGGCGAGCAGGCTCTCTTGCTTCGCCGGATCCTCCCGCAGGATCAGCTCGGGCTCGAAGCGAACCACCGGAGCGGGGTAGAGGGCGCCGCCGCGGGTGGCGGCTACGGTGACGCCGTTCTCTTCCGAGAGGGTGAAGCGCTCCTCTTCGGCCGTGCGGCCGGCGCAGGCCGCCAGGACGGCCAGCACGAGAGTGAAAGTGAGAGTGAGAGTGAGAGTGGGAGTGGGAGTGAGAGTGAGCTTAAGAGAGGTGAAGCGCGTCAGTGAAACAGTCAGAGTCAGACGGCCGCGGGATCGGCTCACCGATCACCTCCTTCGGGCACGAGGGATACCTGGATGTAGTTCTCGAGGTTCAGGAACCGCTCGGCGGTCTCACGCACCAGCTCGGGTGTGAGAGCGTCTATCAGGATCTCGTAGGTGAGGATCCCGCGCGGGTCGGTGCCCTGCCGGTACCAGGCGCTGAGCTGACCCAGCCAGTAAGAGTTCTGCTTCAGACTCTCCTCCCGGTCGCTGCGCTGGGATTCCTGGACTTTCTCGATATACTCCTGAGCCGGCCCGTCGGTTCGCATCTTTCGCAGTTCCTCGAACACGACCCCGGTCAGTTCCTCCAGCCGTTCGGGATCGGTCCCGAAACCGATCGTCACCGCATACTCCTCATCGGGGATGCGGGCGGCCTGGAAGTCCACCGATACCCCGTAGGTGCCGCCCAGATCCTCGCGCAGCTTCTCCCGCAGGATGATGTCGAGTACCTCGGTGAGCGAGCGCAGGGCATAGACGTTCTCGCGGCTGTAGGTATACCGGCCGGGGAAGATGATGGCGGTCTGGGCTTTCGGCTCCAGCCCCCGCCGGACCGTCTTGGTGATGATGCCGGTCGGGTAATCAACGCCCTCGTCTCGCCATGTCTCCTCGCGCCCGGTGACGGGCAGCCCGCCGAGATAACGCTCGATGAGCGGCCGGAAGGACTCCGGATCGATGTTGCCGACGAAGACGAAGGTGAAATCGCCTGCATCGGCGAAACGGTCGCGGAAGAAGCGGTAGCAGGTATCGAGATCGATCGTTTCGATAAGTTCGAGAGTGACGGGTCTGTGCCGGGGGTGGTACTGGGTCAGCGTGACGGTCAGGGTGTCGGAGAAGGCCATCTCCGGGCTCGACATCAGGTTGGGTATGATCGCCCGGAAGCGGGTCATGAGCGACTGGAAGATGGCCTCATCGGTGCGAGGAGCGGTGAAGTAGAGGTAGACGAGTTCGAAGAGCGTCTCGAGATCCTCGGGTGAGGCTCCTCCGCTCAGCCCTTCCTCGAGGCTCGAGATCGAGGGCCCGACACTCACCACTTTACCGGCCAGTTTCTTCCCCAGGTCGATGGCGTTGAACGCCCCCAGACCGCAGGCCGGGATGATCGAGGCGGCCAGCGAGGCCGAATAGTACTCCTCGTCACCCGCCAGCGAGGATCCGCCCGGGCTGAAGGCCTGGAAGATGATCCGGTCCTCGTCGAAGTCGGTGGGTTTGAAGACGACCCGGACGCCGTTGGAGAGATCCCATTCGGTCACCCCGATCTCCTCGATGTGCCGCTCGGCCGTGATCTCGCCTCCGACCGGATCCTCGGGCAGAAGCGGCAGGTCCTCGATCGTCTCCTCGTACGGGGCGATCTCGGTCGCGGCCACCCGGGTGAAGACCTCGAGCAGCTCCTCCTCGGCCGGCACCGTAACGCCCTCCTTCTCGGGAGCGTTGATCATGATCACCCGGCTGCGGTCGGTGATCCAGGCGCGGGCCAGGGCGTTCACCTCATCGAGCGTTATCCCGGGCACGAACCGCTGATAGAGCTCGTACTCGTACTCGATCCCCGGGATCGGCTCATCGTAGAGGAAGGCGTTGACGTACTCCCCGGCGTAGGAACTGGAGTACTGCTTGTCCCGCTCCCGCCAGGCCTGCTCGATGCCGCGCAGGAGCATCCGCTTCTGACGCTCCAGTTCGGTGACCACGAAGCCGTGGCGGGCCACCCGTTCGGCTTCGGTCAGAGTCGCTTCGAGTCCCCGGATGATGCCGTTGTCCTCGACCGAGGCGCCGAGGGAATAGACCTCCTTCGAGCGGATGAAAAGCCCCTGGCTGGTGGAAGCTCCGATGAACGGTGGATCGGCCTGCTGGGTCAGCTCGGCCAGACGCCGGTTCAGCATGCCGTTGTAGATACCCTCCACGATGTCCCGGCGGTAGGCGCCGGCCGTGCCGGTGGGGCGCAGCGGGAGCTTCCAGTAGATCGACACGCTGTTGCCGGTCGCCTCGGGATCGGTGGCGACGGCGAAGAGGGTCTCGTCGTGATCGGGCACTTCGGCCAGGGTGCGCGGCCGGGGCTCGGCGGGGGCTGAAAGAGCGGTGAAGTGCTCGCGGATGAGCTCTTCCACCCGATCGGCTTCGAAGTCGCCGACCGCCACCACCGCCATCAGATCGGGCCGGTACCAGTCGCGGTAGAACCGGACGATGGTCTCCCGGTCGAACGATCTGACGATGTCCATGTCCCCGATCGGCAGCCGTTCGGCGTAGAGCGAACCCTGGAAAAGGATCGGGAACTGCTTGTCGAGCATGCGCCTGCCGGCACCGCGGCCGCCGCGCCATTCCTCGACGATCACCCCCCGTTCCTTGTCGATCTCCTCGGGATCGAAACTGATGCCGTGGGCCCAGTCCTCGAGCACCAGGAAGGAGCGCTCGAACACCCCGGTGGAATCGGTCGGAACGGTGAGCATGAAGATGGTCTCGTCGAAACTGGTCACCGCGTTCAGATCGGGCCCGAAGGTCATGCCGATCGATTCCAGGAAGTCGACCAGTTCCTGTTTCTCGAAGTGCGCGGTGCCGTTGAAGGCCATGTGCTCGATGAAGTGGGCCAGTCCCTTCTGGTCTTCATCCTCCATGATCGAACCTGTGTTCACGACCAGCCGCAGCTCGGCCCGGTTCTCGGGCCGCCCGTTCTCCCGGATGTAGTAGCGCAGGCCGTTGGGAAGGGTGCCCACGCGCACCTTCGGTCCGACCGGCAGCTCGGCCTCGAGCGGGATCGACGCCGCTGTCGGAACTTCCTGCGGCACCCCTGTCCGGGCCGGGGGATTCTCCTGCCGGCTCCCGGTCCAGGCTTGAACGTTCCGGGTTGCACCAGGGAGGAAAGCGCCGGTGATAAGAGCGCTGATTACCAGGGCGCCGGCGAAAAGGGCACGGGCGATAGGGACACGGGCGGGGAGGTCGCGGGCGAGAAGGGCACCGGCCGAAAGGACTCCGGCGGGAGATGAACCGGCCCGGGCGGAAGCGGCCGGTCGACGCGGAAGAGAACGGAGGAGGGATCGCATCACAGTTTCCTTTGCTGTATAAGGAAAGAGAGAACACCCACCGGGCAGCGTCCGGGATCCCGGATATGATAGAAGAGGTCCCGGTAGGATCAAAGGAAGGATGACGGAATGAGGAGCGAGCGGGGAGCCGCGAGCATCGTGGGGCTGTTGTTGAGCCTGGTAGTCGTCGCTTTCGGAGTTTGGTTCCTGCTCAAGTCTAGCGGCATGCTCGGCGGCGCGGGGGAGGGGAAAGAGAGTGAGATCGACCAGGCTGCCGTGGCCGCCGCCCAGATCGAGCTGCAGCAGGTGCGGCAGGGTCTGGAGATGGCCCGCACCTTTGGCACCGAGCGGGCCTTCCCCGCCACCGCGGCGATCAATTCCCTGCGCGACCTGCGCCGGGCCGTGCCGGCAGCCCTTACCCTGCCCGACTCGGCAGCGCTGCATTTCGATTTCTCCAGCTATGCCAGTACGGAGTCCGATCAGTACCTGCTGCGGGTAAAGGTGCGGAACCGGGCCGGCACTATCCTGGAGGTCTCCCAGGCCTTCGGCCCGCGGCGGTACACACCGGAGTAGCCGGGCGGAACCTGCGACCAGCCGGCATCATGGTGAAAGCGTCGATGGTTGTATGCGGTGAGCGATCTCTTGGAAATAATAACCCCGCCCGGCGGGTGCCGGGCGGGGCGTGAAGGGCAGCCTGATCCGCCGCCGGCGGGTGGCCGGAGCCGTCAGATCGGTTCCGGCCGGGGCCGCCGGCTTCGGGATCAGCCGATTGCTTCGGACTGGCTGCTTCCGTTACTTCCGTTCTCCATCAGGCGCACGTAGCGGCGGCCGATGACCTTGCCTCTGTCCAGGCGCTTGCGCGCATGGCGCAGGCGCAGGTCCCCGAACGCGGTGTAGACCACGGGGATGATGAGCAGGGTCAGCAGGGTTGAGGCAGTGAGTCCACCGATCACGGCGCGGGCCATCGGCGCCCACATCTCGGCGCCGGTGCCCCATTCCAGGGCCAGCGGCACCATCGCCAGAATGGTGGTGAGGGCGGTCATCAGGATCGGGCGCAGGCGACGCCGGGCCGCTACCCGCACCGCCTCGAACATCTCGAGACCGCGCATGCGAAGCTGCTCCACATAGTCGATCAGTACAATGCTGTTGTTCACCACGATCCCGGCCAGGATGATCACCCCGATCAGGGCCACGACGCTCAGCGATGTGCCGGTGAGCAGGAGCGCCCAGACCACCCCGACGAGGGCCAGGGGGATGGTGAAGATGATGATGAAGGGATCGAGCAGGCTCTCGAACTGGCTCGCCATGACCATGTAGACCAGCAGCGAGCCGCCCATCAGGGCGATGAAGAGCCACATGAACGACTCCGCCATGTCCTCGGCCGCCCCGGTCACTGCCCACTGGTAGCCGCTCGGCCAGGGGTATCCCTCGAGCAGCTGGTTCACCCGGCGGGTGACCTTGCCCAGGGCCGATCCTTCGACGTCGATGTTCACGTACACCACCCGCTGTTCGTTCTTCCGGCTGATGGTGGTGGGGGCGCGCGACGGCTCGATCGAGACGAAGTCGGCCATCGGGATCTGGGCCCCCATGGGAGTGGAGATCAGCAGGTTCTGAATGGCCGCGGTGTTGTTGCGGTATGGTTCGTCCGCCCGTACCAGCACCTCGTGCTCGCGGCCGGCATCGGTGTACCAGGTCGCCACCGAGCCCCGCATGTAGGTGCTCAGGGTGCTGGTGACCAGGTTGCCCGAAAGCCCGAGCGAGGCTAGCTGATCGCGATCGATCACCACCTCGAGCTCGGGCCGTCCCTGCTCATAAGTGCTGTCGGCGTCGAAGACATCGGGCAGGGCCCGGATCCGCTCGAGCAGCTCGATGGCGATAGCCTGACTCGTCTCGAGATCGTTACCGTAGATCTCGACGATGATGTCCCCTCCGGTCATGAAGTGCATGCCCGCCTGCTGGATCGAGATCTTCGTCCCCGGTTCGGTCTCGAGCAGGGGCAGGATGGCGTTACGGATCTCGATGGTATCCCGATCGCGCTGGCCGATGTCGACCAGGTCGATCTCGAGGGTGCCCTGGTTGCTTGCGGTCGAGCTGAAGCTGGCGAAACCCTCCCCCGGCCCGTACGAGCTGGTCACGGCGTAGGCCTCGGGGACGTTGGCCATGGCGATGCGCTCCAGCCGGCTCATGGTCTGTTCCATCTCCACGACCGAGGTCCCGGGAGCGCGCTCGACGGTCAGGGTGATCTGCTCGTCCTGCGATTCGGGCATCCATTCCTGATCGAGCATTCCGGTGAGACCCATCGAGATGAAGAAGAACACTACGACCAGCACGAGGGTGAGCCGGCGGTGGTGCAGGACCGCATTGAGTGAGCGGGAGTACCCGTTCTCCAGCCCGGTCAGGAGCCGCCCGACCCGCCGGTTGATCCGCTCGATCCAGGGCCGGCGCGGTGGACGCTCGGCCTCGGGACGCAGCATCCGGCTGCCCAAGAGCGGCACCAGGCTCACGGCCACGAAGAGGCTGGCCGCCAGGCTCACGCAGATGGTGATCGCCATGTCCTTGAACATGACCCCGGCGATGCCTGGTACGAAGAGCACCGGGACGAAGACACTGATCGTCGTCAGGGTGGAGGCCCCGATCGCCATGAGGATCTCGCTCGGGCCGTTCACCGCCGCCTCCATGGGCGGCTGACCGTCCTCCATGAAACGCACGGCGTTCTCGAGCACCACGATCGAGTTGTCCACCAGCATGCCGACCGCCAGGGCGATACCCGCCAGACTGATGATGTTCAGGCTCAGGTCGAGCAGGTACATCACGAACAGCGCGAAGAGCACGCTCAGCGGGATGCTCAGGGCCACGATCATGCTCGCCCGGACATCGCGCAGGAAAAAGAGCAGCACCAGGGCGGC
>CAYSYY010000177.1:0-7439 GCA_964435265.1 uncultured Gemmatimonadota bacterium | reverse complement strand
ATCAACATCTACTGCGGCGACATGGACAACTACTACCTCAACAACGCCGTCTACCTGATGGAGGAATTCCTGGAGAACACCACCGATCCGTACTACGCCGGCGAGGTGGATTACGGAGATCGGGCCGAGCACTGCTGGAACGGGGATCAGGACAACCCCAACGCCATCAGCCGGCTGCGTTACAATACCATGTACCTGCCGAAGATCAGGGAACGCCTGCGCCGGACCGCTCCGCCGGGCGTCCGGCTCGTGAACTGGTTCTAGGAGCCTGTCGGAGTAAGCCACCGCCTGGTCGGCCGGTGCCAGCCCAAACCTCGCGTTCGCCGGTTACTCCGACAGGCTCCTAGTCTGGATATTCGAGCCCGGCAACAGCCGGGACGATGCGGTAGACGGTTCCGGTCTGCTCCCCGGTTTCCTCATCGGTGATGAAGCCCAGGAAATGCCCGCGCGAGAGTGTTCCGCTGCGCAGCGGCCAGTCGGTCGAACCCAGGTACTCCCCTTCGGGGCTGAGGACCATATGGGTCGCGGTTCGCTCTGTTGCCTCGATCGTGTAGTCCGTCATGCACCGCAGCCAGATGAAGCCGGAGTCATCCACCAGAACGCCCGTCCAGTGGTCCTTGGTGTCGGGGATCTCCATCAGTTCGTGCATGCGGCGGTACATCGCCCGTCGGGCGTCATCGGCGGCGCTCTCGATCTGCTCGCGGGAGGCCTGGATGATCGCTTCCCGCTCTTCGGCGGTGACCTCCTCCCGTTCCCGCTCGATGGTGATCACGCGGGTGAGGTTGCCTTCCAGGTCGTACCAGCGCATTTCCGGCTCTGCTCCGGTGCTCACCAGCAGGCCCCGGCCGGGCGCATACACCAGCGTCGGGCGACCCGTGAAATAGACGCCGGCCATTGCCACCAGTCGATACTCTTCGAGCATGAACTGAGTGCCGAGGATCACCTCGGGGGTATCGAGGACGGCGATGGTATCACCGGCGGACGAGACGACAGTGGCCCGGACAGACGTGCCGTATGCTCTGTTCAAAGAGGAGCTCGAGAACATCACCGGAGGCTCGCCCAGCAGGATCCTCTTCCCGTCCGGGGTGTGATAGATCTCGGAGACATGCGACCGTGCTTCGAAGATGTGGGAGTCGACGGAGAGAAGTTCGCCGCCGGTCGAGAAACGGGTGGTGCGGCTCTGCGTCAGGTCGTACACGGTCACGGTCCCGTCCTCGATCGAGACGATCCGGGGGTACTCGAATTCCCCCGGTCCCTGTCCCTTCCGTCCGAAGGCGTGGTTGAAGTGCCCTTCGGGATCGAAAACCGCGATCCGGCTGTTCCCCCAGTCCTCGACATAGTACCACCCGTCTTCATCCGTCAGAATCCGGGAAGGACGGAAAAGCATGCTCTCCTCGTTGCCGGGATCCTCGAGCAGGGTCGCGACCGCTTCGTAGGAGAAGAGGGCATCGGTGTATTTCGGCCCACCGCGGGAAACGGCGTGGATGACACCCGCCTCATCGGCTGTGACCTCGAAAGAATGCTCACCGGAAGCTCTGTTTGAACCTGATGTACAGGCTCCAGGGATCACCAGGGCGGCTATAAGGAGACTCCTGAAGGAGACTTTCGATCTGCGGGAGGATCGATGAATAGGGGGCATGGGAACCTCCAGATAAGGGTTGTGATCACAATACCGATCCGCCGGGGGTCGGTGAACTGGACGACCGGCTCCCGGCGGGTGTTCGGGATATTCCGTTCAGTTCAGTGCTCGCGTACCGCTCCCCGGATGAAGGCCGTCAGCTCGTTCTTCATCTGCGCGAGCGAGGGCTGGTGGATGTACATCATGTGCCCCGACTCGTAGTAGCTGAAGTGGATCCGCTCCCGCAGTTCCCCGGTCAGGTCGAGGTGGCTGAAGACGTACTCGGCGGTGAAGTAATCACAGGCCGCATCGTAGTAGCCCTCGGTGATATGGACCTGAAGGTAAGGATTATAGGTCATGGCCGAGCGCAGCATCTCACCGACATTGGTCCGGCGGTCGCTGCGCCATGAACCCACGTTGCCCCAGATATTGTAGGGCAGGTCGGTCTCATAGCCGAGCTCGGTCCGGATGTATTGATTGAAGACCCCCGAGAAGGTGCCCTCCCAGTCGGCAATGGCCGGATCGTATTCGTTGGCTTCCCCGGCCGAGTCGCGGTCGTGCCCGGTGTAGCGGGAGTCGAGCCGCCCCACCGTGAGGCCGCGGTCGCGCAGCAGTTCCTTGCGGAAGCGTTCCCGGTCGATGCGCAGGTTGGTGTCCTCGATGTACGCCTCCGACAGCCCCGAGTAGCGGGCCAGGCGGCGCACCACCTCGGTCTTCTCCGCTTCGGGCACGTAACCGCCCAGAGCCAGGGCGTGCAGGTAATCGCCCAGCGCGAAGGCCTCGACCTCATCGAGCAGCTCACGCAGCGGCCGGGCCTGCAGATCGGCCGGCAGCGCCTGGTGGTACCAGGCGGTGGCGGCGTAGTGGGGCAGGATTAGGGCGTAATTCAGATCGCTGCCGAGGTCCACGTTCAGCTCGGTGGTCGAGACCAGGATGACTCCGTTGAGGAACATCTGGTAGGTGTTCTGCAGGTACCCGGCCAGGCCCGAGGCGCGCACCGTGCCGTAGCTCTCCCCGATCAGGAACTTGGGCGATTCCCAGCGCCGGTTGCGCGAGACCCAGAGCCGGATGAAATCGCCGAGCGAGGCGATGTCCTCCATGGTGCCGTGGAAGGCGTGCTCGTCCTGACCCGGCGCCATGCGGCTGTAGCCGGTGGCCACGGGATCGATGAAGACCACGTCGGCCACGTCGAGGATCGAGTACTCGTTGTCGACGATCTCATACGGCGGCTGCAGGGCGAAGCCTTCGGGATCGGCCACCACCCGCCGCGGCCCGAGCACTCCCATATGGAGCCAGACCGAAGCCGTGCTCGGTCCGCCGTTGAAGCTGAAGAGCAGGGGCCGGGTGCTGTGATCGGCGACGTCATCCTTCATATAGGACATGAAGAAGATGCTCGCCAGGGGGGTGCCGTCGTCTTCTCTCAGCACATAGGTGCCGGCGGTGGCGGTGTAGGCGAGCGGCCGTCCGCCGATACGCACCGTATTGCGGGTCACGACGGCGGTCTCTTCCACTTCGGCGATGGCGGCACCCTCGCCGGGGGCGGCAGCACCGGTTGCGCCCGTCCCGGCCTGCTGGGCGGCCACCGGGACGGCGGGAACGATGAGACCGGCGGTGGCGAAGAGGCCGGCGGATACGGTGAGGACGGTTGAGACGACGAAGCCGGCGATGAGGCCGGGGCCGGGGATATTCTTCATGACGGCATGCTCCGGTTCGCGTGGCGGTCGGTGGAGATAATACACTACCGTTCCCGGGAGCGTCGCGACAAGCCGCTGCCGTAGGCGGCCGAGACTGAGGAGGCCCCCATGCCGGTCCGCATCGTCCCTTTCCTTCTCCTCGCCGCCGGCCTCAGTGCGGGATGCGGACGGGGCGCGACCCGGACGGTCGTGTCGATCGAGGGGGAGAAATTCCTGATCAACGGCACCCCGACCGGTGCCGGCCGCGAGTGGGAGGGAGTGTCGATCGAGGGTCGGCTCATGAACGCCCGGATGGTCCAGGGGATCTTCGACGACGCCAATCCGGCCACGCGCGACCTCTGGGCCTACCCCGACACCGGCGGGTGGGATCCCGATCGGAACACCCGCGAGTTCACCGCGGCGATGGCGGAGTGGTACCGGCACGGCCTGCTCGCCTTCACCCTGAACCTTCAGGGGGGCAGCCCGACGGGGTACGGAAACCGTGACTGGATCAATACCGCCTACGAAGCCGACGGCACTCTGCGCGACGACTACGCCGGCCGCCTGAAGCTGATCCTGGATCGGGCGGACGAGCTGGGGATGGTCGTCATCCTGGGGCTTTTCTACTTCGGACAGGACCAGCACCTGCGGGATGAAGCCGCGGTCACAGCGGCGGTCGGCAACGTTCTGGCATGGCTCTTCACGCATAGGTACCGCAACGTGCTCATCGAGATCGACAACGAGTGCGATGTGTCCGCCTATGATCACGCCATCCTCAAACCGGAGCGGGTGCACGAGCTCATTGAGCTGGTTCGGCGGACCGAGCGGGACGGTTACCGCTACCCGGTCGGGACGAGCTACGGGGGCGGCTCGATCCCCGGCCCGGAGGTACTCCGGGTTTCCGACTTCGTGCTCCTGCACGGCAACGGCGTGGACGAGCCGGCCCGCATCGCCCGCATGATCGCCGGAACCCGGGAACGCGACGGCTACCGGCCTATGCCGGTGCTCTTCAACGAAGATGACCACTGCGATTTCGATCAGCCGGTGAACAACTGCACCGCAGCGGTCCGGGCAGGCGCCTCCTGGGGGTACTTCGACTACCGGCGCCAGGGGGAGGGCTTCGCTGAAGGTTTTCAGAGCGTTCCGGTCGACTGGTCGATCTCCTCGGATCGCAAGCGGGCCTTCTTCACCCTGCTGGAGGAGATCACCGGGGGCGGATGGTGATGGAGCGTTCGGTGGAGAGCAGCCGGTGACGATACCGCGGATCGCTCAATATCATCCGGAGGATCTATGAGCATCGATGTCGCAAGGGCCCGGGCCGAAACCCCCGGCTGTGAGCATGTCATCCACTTCAACAACTCCGGCGCGTCCCTGATGCCCGCGCCGGTGATCCGGGCGGTGTGCGATCACCTCGACCGCGAGGCGCGGATCGGCGGTTACGAAGCCGAGCGGGAGGCGGCCGCGGCGATCGAACACACCTACGACGCTCTGGCCGCCCTGCTGAACTGCTCCCGCGATGAGATCGCCGTGGTCGAGAACGCCACCGTCGCCTGGTGCGGCGCCTTCTACGGCCTGCCGCTGGGCGCGGGCGACCGGATCCTGACGGCACGGGCCGAATATGCCTCGAACTACATCGCCTACCTGCACCTGGCGAAGAGGCGGGGGGTGGAGATCGCGGTCGTTCCCGACGACGAATACGGTCAGGTGGATGTCGGAGCGCTCGAGGCGATGATCGACGAGCGGGTGAAGCTGATCTCGATCACCCACGTGCCGACCAACGGCGGGCTGGTCAATCCGGCCGCCGCGGTCGGCCGGGTGGCCCGGGCGGCCGGGGTGCCCTTCCTGCTCGACGCCTGCCAGTCGGTGGGGCAGATGCCGCTGGACGTCGAGGCGCTCGGGTGCGACCTGCTTTCGGGCACCGGGCGCAAGTTCCTGCGCGGGCCGCGCGGCACCGGCTTCCTCTATGTCCGGCGGGCGTTCCTGGAGAACCTCGATCCCCCCATGCCCGACCTGCACGCCGCCGAGTGGACGGCCGCCGACACCTTCACCCTGCGGCCCGACGCCCGGCGGTTCGAGAACTGGGAGAACTACGTAGCCGGAAAGATCGGCCTGGGCGTGGCGGTCGATTACGCCCTGAGCTGGGGGCTCGAGGATATCCGGGAACGGGTGGCCGGCCTCGCCGAAACCTTCCGGGGCGGGCTCGCGACCCTGCCCGGAGTGACGGTCCGCGACCTGGGCCGGGAACGCTGCGGGATCGTGAGCTTCACGGTCGCGGGCGCCGATCACGAGCAGATCGTGGGCCGGCTGGCGCAGCGGCGGATCAACTGCAGCGTCTCGCCGCAACGCTATACCAGACTCGATATGGAACCCCGTGGGCTCACCGAGCTCATCCGGGCACCGGTGCACTACTACAACACCGAGCAGGAGATAGACATCTTCCTCGACGCCCTCCGGGCATGTATCGGTGGTGCGCCGGCCCCCTGACACCGGGGAGCGCCCGGCCGGGTCCGGGACCCGCATTCCTCACCTCTTCCCCAGCCGATTCCGCAACTGGTGTGGAATTCCACAGAAACGGTCCGGGGCATCGGGCCGGATACCGGGCGGTTGAGGCTGCTCCCGCAGTTGCCGATCCCCGTTCTAATGAACGTTCCCGCAATCAGATAGCCGTATTCACCGGGATCCGTTCGGGGTCTCTCCCGGATTCTGGCATATCCTTTGCCCCTCCGCTGGATACGAGATCGCTGACATTTCTGATGACCCGGGATACGGAGGTATCAGTCATGCGCAGAATGGTCCTGGCAGCCGCCGCCCTCGCGCTCCCGCTGACCGCCTGCTCGGATTTCCCGTTCAAGCCGGATGATGGCGAGGCGTACTCCGGGAACGGAGTCATCGAATGGCGGGTAACGATCGGTCCCGACCGGAATATCCTCTTCGCCCAGGATGAGAACATCGATATCCCGGCCGAGCTCACGAAAGCCTGGGAGGAACAGCAGAACCTGATCCGGATCAATGAGGCCAACCAGCTGGCCGAACGGGTGGTGACCCACGAGCCCGATTACATCAAACTGGTGGTGTCGATCGTGACCGTGCCGGGGTATGCACCCGGGCGCCCCGAGGTCTGCACCGACGGGATGGGTGGGGTCGTATCGACGCTTCTCGACGCCCTGCTCCGCATGGGCACCGAATACCGGGTGAGCGGGATGACACCGCCCTCACTGGATTACGAATTCGATCTCGTCATGGAGGACGGGTCCGAGCACAGCGCCCTGTGGGTCACCAAAGGGTTCCGGCTCAAGCGCTGCGTTCCCGAGTTCTGAACCGCCGCTCCGGCAGGATGGCACGAGCGCGTCGGGATACTGCCCCGGGAAGAACATGATTCCGTGTGAGGCGCAACGGCCCGGCGGGTTTGAGGACCAGCCGGGCCGTTTCCCGGGTGCGCCGGACCGCTTATTCGCAATAGACCCGCACCGTATCACCGTTAGCGGAGTCCACGTCCACGGTGAGTTCCTGCAGGGCCTCGATGAGTTCCTCGCCGGCCAGCTCGTTGAGCTGGGAGAGATCGATGCCGTGTTCGGCGATCTTCGCACTCGCCTCGGGCGGGAGCATGGTGCTGAGTTTGAGCCCGGTGCGGATCAGCGCCATCGGGACGCGCACGTTCACCTTGTCACCGGTGTTCGAGTCGACCACCACCCGCAGGAACTTCGGGATGCCGCCGCCCGGGGCGGGGAGGTCGCCGCGCTCCTGCGATCCTCCGGGGGAGGAGAGTTTCGCCAGCAGTTTCTCGGCGTCGTCGGGGGTGATCGTCCCCGCTGCCAGCATGTCCAGGATCTGTCGGTGTTCGGATGACATCGGTCGTTCCTTTCCTCAGATGACCGGGCCTCAGATGAACAGGAAGTAGAGATTGGTGCCGTCGGCCGTGGTCAGGTCGATCTTGAGCCCGGAGAGATGCATGAAGATGGCCACGGCGGCGCGGCCGAAACGGACGTGGTGCCTCGCCGCGGTTCCCGGAGGGAGGGCGAGGGCGATCAGAAACAGCAGGAGCCAGGCCAGGGCCACGAGCGGCCAGAGCAGAAAGATCGGGAGCGGGATCGGGAACCGGCTCTGCCTGCCGATGCCGAAGAGCAGGAAGAGGGGGGGCATCACTGCAG